>JABDLC010000082.1 GCA_013001905.1 Gammaproteobacteria bacterium
CGTACTCGATGCAGCTGGGCTCGGGCACCTGGGACATCAAGCCCGGAGTGACCTACAACGGTCGTCGCGATGACCTGACGTGGGGCGCGCAGTATGTCGGTACGATCCGCACCGGTGACAACAGCAAGGGCTACACGCTCGGCAATCGTCAGGATTTGACGGCTTGGCTGGCGTATAGCCCGCGGCCGGCTGTCAGTTTCTCAGGGCGGTTTGCGTATCAGGATATCGACAGCATCGATGGCGCGGACCCGCTCATCATGGCCCCTGTGCAAACGGCCGACCCAAACAATTACGGCGGCAAGACTGTGATCGGCTATATCGGGGTCAACTTCGCGGGTCAGGAAGACTGGCGTCGTGGTCACCGGCTGGCGCTGGAGTACGGCAAACCCGTATCGCAGGATTTGAACGGGCCGCAGATGAAGCTCGACTCTGTCTTTACGGCAGGCTGGCAGTACGCGTTCTGAGCCCGTGCGTGGTGTCAGGCCGGCTGTTGCCGGCCGGTCTGGCGCCATCACGCGTGGAATTCGATCAGTTCCACCACGTTGCCGTCCGGGTCGCGCCCGTACACCAGCGTGCTGCCTTCCTGGCTCATGGGTTCGGTGTTAAATGGCACACCGGCGTTTTTGAGACGCTCGTACTCACTTTGGATATCGGTGACTTCGAAGCATATGTGATTGATGCCGTACCGGTGCACCGGACGCAGTTCAGTGCGCGCATCCTGTTGCGGCGACGAGAACTCAAACACCTCGAGAAAGGTCTCACCGATTTTCAGCATCGCGGCCCGGCAGGCCGAGTCGGGCACTCCCGTGAATTCGTCGGCGGCCGGCGTCCCTTTGTCCCAGCCGAATTCCCAGGCTACAGCGCCACCGATGGTTTCTGTGTAAAAACGGATACAGCGGTCGAGGTCGGGTGTCGAAATAGCGGCGTGATGCAGACCTTTGAGCATAGTTTTGGTCCCTTTATGCGGGCTTTACGGCTTCAAGGCCGCAGTTTTCGCGCCCGTCCATGCTGCCGAGGCCTTTGAAGTCGTCGCGGTTAATGTAGCTGCAGCGCTCGACCACAAAACCGGCCTCTTCAGCGGTTCGTTGCAGCAAATCCGGATCGAGCAGGTTCATTACCGGCGGGCCGACATCCTCGTCGCTGGGCTCGTAGGGCAGATACTTGACCGGTGGCACCATCATGCCCGGCCAGCGTTCATCGTTCGCCTTGTTCTCGTCCCAAGTCGGTATAAATTTACGCCAGATGCCGAACGGAGTATCGGCGACCAGGAACAATCGGCCGCCAGGTTTCAGCCAGCGATACATGTTGCGTACGCTCTGGTCAATTTCGTCACCGGGCAGAAAGTGCAGCACCCGCGAGCACAACAGGCTGCCGAAGTGCGCCTCCGGCAGATCGATATCCGGCAGTGTGCCCGCGTGTGTGGTCAGGTTTTCGCGCAGTGCCTCAGGGGCCCGCGACGCCAGCACCTCGAGATGGCGAGGCTCCATATCGCACGCGGTAATCTTTGCACCGGCACGTAACGCGGCCAGCGTGGCGACACCGTAAGCGCAGCCGATTTCAACAGCTTCGTCGGGCGAGTCGCCGGCAAACCTGATGAACGCTTCCGCATAGTCGTCGATCACCTCGAACATAAAGCCCTTGTCGTTCATCGTCGGCACGAGGCCGTCGACCCACTGTTTAGGCATATCCGGATGTTCGATGCGGTCGTTCATAGTAGCTGCGCGCGGCTCCTGGTTAATCCAGTACGTGTGAGATCAGGCCGTCTGCCAGCTTCGGTTCAAACCATGTCGACTTCGGCGGCATCACTTCATTGGCGTCGGCAACGGCCATCAGTGCTTCCATGCTGGTCGGGTACAGCGCGAACGCAATCTGCATCTCACCACTGTTGACCCGCTTCTCGAGTTCGTCCAGACCACGTATGCCGCCGACAAAATCAATCCGGTTATCCGTACGCGGGTCGGTCACGCCAAGCAAAGGGCTGATCAGATTGTCCTGCAGCAGGCTCACATCGAGCCGGGCTACAGGATCATCGGCAGGCACCCGGTCTTTATTGATTGTAAGCATGTACCAGTTGCCATCAAGGTACATGCCAAACTCTTCAGAGCGTCGGGGTTTCGCCTGCGTGCCTGTCGCTTCGATGGTGAAGGCAGCGCTGATTTTTTCGAGCAGCTCTGCGGGTGAGTGGCCGTTCAGGTCGCGCACCACGCGGTTGTAATCGAGTATCTGGGTTTCGTCATGCGGAAAAGCCACGCACAGAAAGTGATCCCATGAGTTGTCTGCAGCTGCTGCGCCGTCGTTCTTGGCGGCTGCCACCCGGGATGCGGACGCAGAACGGTGATGACCGTCAGCAATATACAGCGCGTCCATCGCGTCGAAGATGCGGGTCAGTTCAGTGATTTGCTGCACATCATCCATGATCCATAGCGTATGACCGACACCGTCATCGGCAACCAGATCATAAACAGGGTCGCCGGCTATTACGCTGTTGATAATTTCGCTTACGTCCGCTGATGCCCGGTAGGCGAGCAATACGGGGCCGGTTTCCGCATCCAGCGCCGTAATCTGGCGCACGCGATCGTCTTCTTTTTGCGGCCGTGTGTATTCGTGTTTGCGAATACGGTTGGTGTCGTAATCGGCGACCGAGCCCGCAAATACCAGCCCTGTCTGCACGTGGTCACCCATCTTCAACCGGTACACGTAGTAGCGCGGTTCGTCGTCGCGGATCAGCACGCCTGCATCGATCATGGCCTGCAGGTTTTCGGCGCCCTTGGCATAGACTTCCGGCGCATACGGGTCGGTATCTTCGGGCAGGTCGATTTCCGGCTTCGAGATATGCAGGAAGCTCCACGGTTTGCCGGCAGCGCGCTCGCGTGCCTCGGCGGTGTTCAGTACATCGTAGGGCGGGGCAGCCACATCGGCCGCTTTGTCAGGGACGGGGCGCAGGCCACGGAGTGGCTTGATCAGGGTCATTTCAATAATCCGCTGTGGTGAGGGTTTTGGGGGATGCGGATTGTAGCGTATAAGAAGGCATGGTTGCCGCTGCTGACTATCCGCCACCAACCGCACACGACCCGCTCATCGAGGTCTTTCCGGACGTGTTTCTGGTGCGCGGCTCCTACCGTGCCAGCGCCTGGTTCCGTTTCAATCGCAACATGGTGGTGGTTCGTGATGGCGATGAACTGACGGTGATCAATTCGGTGCGGCTGCAGCCGCAATTTGAGCCCGAGCTCGACCGGCTCGGTACCGTACGCCATGTCGTCCGGCTCGCTTATTTTCATGGTCAGGATGATCGCTACTACGTGGATCGCTACGGTGCGGAGCTCTGGGCAGCGGCCGGGTCCCGACGTGAACCGGGCCCGGCTGCGACACGTGTACTGACCACAGGCGGCCCCCTGCCGTTCTCCGCTGCCGATGTTTATGTCACCGCTCACTCAAAACATCCGGAAGCGGTGATACGGCTGCAACGCGAGGGCGGTATTCTGCTGACCTGCGACAGCCTGCAGTACTACACCGACCGCCGTTTCGGTTCACTGGCGGCGCGTATCATGATGCCGTTCATGGGCTTTCCGCTGCGGATGCTGATCGGCCCGCTCTGGCTGAAAGCGATGACGCCGGAGGGCGGCTCACTGCTGCCGGATTTCGAGTACATCGCGGGGCTGCCATTTCGCCACCTGATCCCCGGGCACGGTTCAGTTTGCCGTGATGACGCACACCGCAAAGTACAGGATGCGGTGGCAGCCGTATGGCCGGCGTATCAGCCGGCGAATGACTAGGTAAAAGCGGCGGATCAGGCCAGCAGTATTTCCATTGCCACGCGTTCGCCTGATTCCATCGCTCCTTCCATGCCGCGATTGGCGACGGCGGTGTGTTCGCCGCAGAAATGCAGCCGTCCGTGAGGCTTGGCGAGATCGTCGAAGAAGCCTGAGACCTGACCGGGAGCCCAGATAGCCCAGTCGCCCGAGGAATAAGGGTCGCGGTACCAGGACTTGTAGCCAAGGACTTCAAGCTGACCCTTGGCGGCCGGGCGTATTCTTTCGAGGTCCGCGACCACCTGCCTGACCGCGTCAGTCTGATTCACCTGGTCCATCCACGCGGCTCGCTCGCCGCGCAGCCAGATGGTCAGGCTGGTGACATCGCGCGGGTCGGCACCTTTGTGTTCGCCGATCACCATGCCGGCCAGACTGTCAGTGAACATGTTCGGGCTCATGCCGTCTTTCTCCCAGAACGGTGACTTCGGCACGATGTGAATCTGATTAATAACCTGCGAGTCGAGGGTCTTGACGCCCAGTGCCTGCCGGCCACTCAGCATGGGGCCGATTTTTACGCGCCGCAATACCGAGCAGGGCAACGAACAGATTACGCGGTCAGCACGGTGAATGGTGCCGTCGGCCGTTTGCACCTCGGCGCCACTGCCATCGCTGCGTATACCCACCACCGTAGTTTCCAGCTGCACTTCGTTTTTGAGTGCACCCGCCATGGCCTCGGGTATCGCCTGATTACCACCGACGGCGGTATAGCCTTTCACCGGGTTGTTGGCGGTAATGGCCCGTTGTTTGCTGCCGAACGATGCCGCGAACATGGCCAGCAGTGCTGAAATATCATGTGCGGACATGCCGTGCGTCGGATTGGTATTGTAAGCGAGCTCGATCGCAGCCTCGGACTGGCCTGATTTGACCAGCCAGTCATGCAGCGAGATATCCAGCTGAGCATTATCGGGGCTTACCCAGTCGTCTGAATTCTTGAGCGGATTGATCGCACCCATCAGCACGTTGAAATAGGCGTAAGGCGGCAGTTCCTTGAATTGAGCAGGAAAGGGGTTGAGCGGATGTTCTTTCCACTCATCGCCTTTGATGTACTGGCCCTGCAGATAAATCTCGCGATTCATGAAATAGGGAATCGTCGGCGTGATGTCCACCAGCCCCACGCCATATTTGTTCGCGGCATCAACGAGCCGCGCATAGCCGGGGGCAAATGCCGTGCCGCCGGCTTCCGGATTACCGGCTATATTGCGCAGCGATTGCACACGCCCGCCAATGCGGTCGCGGCCCTCAAGCACTTTGACGCTCATCCCGGCCGATTCCAGCAGCAGCGCTGCATTGAGTCCTGATAGACCCGCGCCGATGACGATGACGTCGGTTTTGTTCAGCGCGCGGACGGGGCCCGCGGCGGCCAGCAGCGGTGCGCTACCCAGCGCTTTGATGACGGTTCTGCGACTCACATTGAAGTCGGCATTGGAGTCGGTCATGGATGTCTCCGTTGTTTCGGTGCGATGCATCGGCCCGGATGCAGCACTATTTATACCTTACTTGCCAATCGCGTAATACGCAGCAATACGATCAACCAGTTGTTTGAATTTGCGTTTGTTGAAGCCGCGTATGTCCTGCCAGGGCGACAAATCCAGTCGGCTTGAGACCAGGAAGCTGTCGGTGCCGCTGTCCATCTCCGCTATAACGGCGCTCATGATGCCTTCCCAGAACTCCCGGCGCTCACGAATCGTGCTGATCGGGCCTGTCGGGTCAGCGCCGATCAGTTGGCCCCGCCGCTTCGGGTCGTCGGAGGGTAACGGCACGAGGTGTGCGCCGATAACTGTGTCGAGTTCTTCCTGCTCCGCGAGTGCCTCCACTGCGCGCAGGTAGTCGACGGCATTGTAGAAATGAAAATCGGCGACCTGCGGATCCCACGGCAGATAGCCGCCGCCGGCAGGCCGCGGAGTGACGAGATCAACCGTATAGATCATTTTGTGCGGCCGGGGGATCATTACGATCAGGCAGGTGCCGTGACTCGGGCCGAAGTAGTACAGATCGAGTGACTGATCGCCGAGTTCAACGCTGTAAGTGTCCGCGAACGTTGTGTCCGGCATCACAATATCAGCGTCAGGTGAACTGTTGATGTTGTCAATGCAGCGCTCCTGTGCAACGAACTCCGCACCTTCATCTTTAAATAGCTGGCCGCCGCGGATGTGATCCCAGTGTGCGTGGGAGTACACAACATAGCGCACCGGTTTGTCGGTGATTGCTGCGATAGCCGCCCGGTACTCAACCGCTGCTTCAGGTGAAATAGGGTCAGTGATGATGACCCCTTCATCCGTCACCATGAACAGGCTGCGGTATGCGCCCCAGCGATAGGTGTAGAGGCCTTCGGCAATTTGCCGCGTCTCGGTGCGTTCGATACCGGGCGGCACAAACTGCGCGCTGGCGGGTGCAGCGACAATCCATAGCGACAGTAATACGAGCAGGGCGCCGGCGATGGGCATTGCACGGGTCCTCAGGGCTTGCGGTGGAAGTTCACGCTAGCAGGACGCAGCAGAAAATCAATCGTCACTGCAACCGGTGACCGGAATTCAGGCACAAAAAAACCGGAGCGCTGCTCCGGTTCCTTTGTCACCAGTTGGTGAGTTCGCGACAAAAATTAGCGTGATGCCATCTGGCCCTTAGGGGTCGGGATCAGGACTGAATCAATCACATGAATCACGCCGTTCGATGCTTCGATGTCAGCGGCAACGACGTTTGCGTAATTCACGGTTACACCCTCGCCAGCGACGACCTTCAAAAAACCTCCGTGTAAGGTTTCTGCCTGCGTGACGCCATCCAGATCTGTTGACATGATCTTGCCGGACACGACGTGATAGAGCAGTAGTTCCTGAAGCTTGGCCTGATTCTCGGGCAACATCAGGTTGTCCAGGGTGCCGGGCCAGAATTTTGCGAATGCTGCGTCGTTCGGCGCGAATACGGTGAGCGGCCCGTCACCTTTCAGAGCCTCAACGAGCTCAGCCTTTTGAACGGCTTTGACCAAAGTGGTGAATGAGCCCGCTGCGATGGCTGTGTCGACAATGTCAGGTTTCGCTTGCGGTTTCGCTTCACTATGGCCTCCGGCGATCGCGGACAGATTAATGCCAAACGCCAGAACGATGAATAGTGTGGTGAGGGCTCGCAGTGATTTGTAGATGGTTCTCATGCCTTTGCTCCATTCTTTGATTACGCCGCACAGCGCGTCGTTAGGATGGTTTTCGCCCGGATCTGGCGGTCAGATTCGCCGGTGACAATTTGTTACAAATCAGCTCTGACGGGGGTTTCAGCCAGCCTCAACCACCGCGGGCTCCGCAGGCATATTTATGCTGTTTCGATATATATTAGTCGCCATGTTCCGGCGCGCCCTACTTGTTTCGTTATGCCTGCTGCTTCTGGCTCCGTACGCATCAGCAGACAATCATCAGCGTGCTGTATTAATCACCGGCTCCAACCGCGGCATCGGTTTCGAATTTGCGCGGCAATATGCAGAACTCGGCTGGCTGGTGATTGCGACTGCCCGGGCACCCGGGGCAGCCGATGCGCTGCAGGCATTGGCAGCAGACAACGCGAATGTTGTCATCGAACAGCTGGACGTCACTGATCTGGCCGGTGTTGATGCGCTGGCAGAAAAGTACTCAGATCAGCGCATTGACGTGTTGCTTAACAATGCGGCGATTTCAGGGTCGCCGTCGCTACGCCAGAAATTCGGCAGAGTTGATTACGACTATTTCGATGATTTCATGGCCACCAATGCGCGCGGTCCGCTCAAAGTTGCAGAGGCGTTTTTGCCGCATGTCAAAATGAGTGACCGGCGGCAGATTGTGCTGGTCAGTTCGATCGGCGGTTCTTTTTCGGCCGGCGGCCGGGACTCGTGCGGGACTATGATTTACCGTGCCAGCAAAGCAGCGGCTAACATGCTGATGGTTAATGTTGCGGAAGCGACGGCAATGCACGGCGTCACGGTGACGCTGGTGAATCCGGGTCTGGTCGATACGCAGGGTATGCTCACGGAAATGAATGAAAAGATGAAGCTCGGTCTGACACTGGTGCCGATCAAGGACAGTGTCGCCGGGATGATTAGCGTCATCGCTGCCGCGACGCCCGCAACCAGCGGTCGTTTTTATCAGTGGTCCGGCGAAGAGCTGGGCTACTAAACAATGAGTGTGGATGCTCAACAGGTGCTCGGGCACTACGGTCTCGACGGGGCGGCGATTGAGCCTTACGGTACCGGGCTGATCAACGAGACCTATCGGGTCACGGCGGCAGACGGCGCGCGGTTTATCCTGCAGGCGATGAATCCGGTATTCGACCCTGCTATCAACATTGATATCGACGTTGTGACACGGCACATCGACGCACTGGGGGCAACGACCCCGCGGCTGGTGCCGCCCGTCGATCAGGGTGAGCAGTTGTGGGTCAACCGCGACGGACGCAACTGGCGGTTGTCGACCTTCGTTCCCGGCGTTTGCCACGATCGCTTGCAGTCACCGGAGCAGGCGCGTCACGCGGGCGCATTGCTCGGCTCTTTTCATCGCATGGTCTGCCCTCTCGACATCAAGCTGCATGGTGCGCGGACTGTCGTTCATGATACGCCGCGTCACCTCGCCGGATTGCGCAGCGCGCTCGTCGAGCACACCGACCATCGGTATTTTTCACAGGCCGCGCCGCTGGCTGAGCAGATTTTGCAGGCCGCGGAGCAGTTGCCGCAGTTGCCTGATTTGCCGGAGCGGCTCATGCACGGTGATCCGAAGATTTCGAATCTGGTGTTCGATGAACAGACCGGTGCCGGCGTCTGCATGATTGACTTCGATACGCTCGCGCACATGCCGTTGCCGCTGGAAATGGGCGATGCCATACGTTCCTGGTGTAATCCTAAAGGTGAAGATGAGCGGCAGGCTCAGTTTCGCATTGATCTGTTCACAGCGGCGATCGAAGGCTATGCGGCGGAAGCCGGATCACTGCTGGATCCGGCGGAATGGCAGGCGTTCGTTCCCGCCGCGAGCACCATCATGGTGGAGCTTGCGGCACGCTTTACCCGTGACGCACTGCGTGAGGTCTACTTTGGCTGGAACGCGGACAAGTTTCCCGATCGAAGCACCCACAATCTGGTCCGCGCGGAGGGCCAGCTCAATCTGCACCGATCGTTCTGCGCGCAGCTTGATGCCGCAGAAGTCATAGTGGATAAGGCTTTCAGAGCCTGACCATATTGCTGCTGTGCGGCTTTGTTGCACAGCGACCTGTCGTGTATGTTGAAGACAGGCTGAGCTCGCAGCAGCTAACTACAAGTCAACCCGGCCTGGCCGGGGGGCGAAACCAACAATGCAAGACTATCCGGGGGGAGCTGTCATGCAATACCGTAATCCCGCAGATCGCGGGGGATCCATTCGTTTACTGTGCCTGATTGTCGCAGCGTTGCCGTTCGGCGGTGCGCTTGCTGAAGGTCATCAAGTGGTCGAAGAAGTTGTGTCTATCGGTACCCGTGGTCAGGGGCGCACAGCGCTCGATTCGCCGGTGCCGGTAGATTCGTTGTCGGACGAACAAATGCGTTCGACCGGGCAGACAGAAGTTGGCCGGATGCTGCAGGTACTCGCGCCGTCGTTCAACTTTTCAAGCTCATCGATCAGTGACGGTACCGATGCATTGCGGCCTGCGACGCTGCGCGGGCTCGGGCCTGACCAGACCCTGGTGCTGGTAAACGGCAAGCGGCGTCATGGCAGTGCGCTGATCCACGTCAACACATCAGTGGGTCGCGGTACCGCCGGTACGGATCTCAACGCTATTCCCGCCTCGTCTATAAAACGTATCGAGGTACTGCGTGACGGCGCCGCTGCACAATACGGCTCGGATGCCATCGCCGGTGTCATCAATCTGGTACTTAAAGACTATGCCGAAGGCGGAGAGTTTTCTGCGTCCTACGGTCAGTACACCGAAGGTGACGGCGAGTCGAAAGTGTTCAGTTACAACCAGGGCCTGACGTTGCTGGATGACGGTTACCTTAACTTCGGTGTCGAGTACCGTGATCGTGGGTCTACCAATCGGGCCGGGCTGACGGGCGTGTGTCAGTACGACATGTGTACCGATATCGGTGGCGGTGTGTTTCAGACTTCGGATCCGCGTGAGCTGATCTTCGACCGGCAGAACTTCCGTATCGGTGACGCTGATTCCGACCAGTTGTCCGGCACGGTCAACCTGTCGGTGCCGTTCGACAACGGGCTGGAAGGTTACGCATTCGCAACCTATTCGCAACGCGACAATACGTCGGGCGGTTTCTATCGCCGCGCGAATCAGCCGGATCGCAATCCCAGCGAGCTGTTTGACGGTACGCCCATCAATGCAGACGGTTCGGCATTTTACCCGGACGGGTTCTTGCCGCTGATCAACACCGACATTGAGGACCAGTCCTACAACGCCGGTCTGCGCGGTCAGCTCGGCGAGTGGGAATGGGATGCCGGCGTGGGTTACGCGATGAACGAGTTTGCGTTCAACATTTCCAACTCGGTCAACGCATCGCTGGTATCCGCCACGGGTAACAGCCCGACCTCTGCGGATGCCGGCACGTTGAAGCTGGGTCTGACGACCTTCGATGTTGATTTCACCCGGCCGATGGACTGGGGCAATCTGGCATTCGGTGCCGCCTACCGTGAAGACGAGTATGAGATTAATCCGGGCGAGTTGGTGTCGTATGCGGACTTCGACACGATTAACGGTGTGTCGCTGGGCGCTAATGATGCGGCCGGTGGTATTCAGGTGTTCCGTGGTTTCAGCCCGGATAATGTGGTTGATGAAGACCGCAGCGCCTGGTCGCTCTATGTGGATGCGGAGTACGACCAGATTGACAGATGGTTGCTGGGCGCCGCTGTCCGGCATGAGGATTACGATGATTTCGGCAGCACGACCAACGGTAAGCTGACCGCCTCATTTGAGCTCTCAGAGACTGTGCGCTTCCGCGGTGCGATCAGTACCGGCTTCCGCGCGCCGTCACTGCAGCAGCAGTTCTTCAACAGCACCAGCACGCAGTTTGTGTCTGACGGCATGGGCGGTCTGGTTGCCGAGGAGCGCGGTACATTCCGCAACGACAGTGAACTGGCGATGGGGCTGGGCATACCGAGGCTGGAGGAAGAAACCTCCACCAACGTAAGCCTCGGTGTCGTGCTGCAGCCGACGGACAACCTGAACGTGACGATCGACGTCTACCAGATCCAGATTGACGATCGCATCGTTATCAGTGGCTCCATCAGTCGTGACGACGTAATGGGTATCGGGAATCTGGAGCAGGCCTTTATTGATGCCGGCGCCAACTCCGCGCAGTTCTTCCTCAATGCGGCTGATACCACGACCGACGGTATCGATATCGTTGCCGACTGGGGCAGAGACATGTGGGGTGGCGATCTGGGCATCACGTTCGCAGCCAACTTCACTGATACCGATATCGACAGCGTGAAGTCGCCCGAATCATTGTCTACAGTGCCGGGGATTCAGGACAGCGTGTTCACCTCGCAGGATCGCTCGATCCTGACTGATTGGCAGCCCGAATCGCGCATGAACCTGACGGGTAATTTTGGTCGGGACAGCTGGCGCTTCAAACTGGCGGCGAATCGCTATGGCGAATACACCGTGCAGGAAGGTAGCAGTGATCGCCAGACCTTCGGCTCTGAAATACTGATCGATACTCAGTTCGCGATTGATTTCGATAATGGAATCACGTTCAAGATCGGCGGCAATAACATCTTTGATGCCACGCCGGACAAGAACGAAATCGGCCAGTCCCGCGGCGGTGTGATCGTCGATGGTAACGGCGACACCGTCGTCGATAGCCCCGGCGTGTTTACTTTCTCACGACGTGCTGCACCCTTCGGCTTTAACGGTGCTTACTGGTATGCCGGTATCGACTGGAAAATCGATTAGCAAGTAACCTCGCTGGCAACAGGTTGCCGGCCGAAAGCTCCTGTCCGCAAGGGCAGGGGCTTTTTTCTTGCCCGGTTAACGGACCCAGCTGTCGGCTTCTTCGATGCTGCGACGGAAGTGGGGCACATTTACCAGCAGCAGGCCGATGGCGATGATGCCGGTAAGCCCGGAGACCCAGGCGATGGAATAGCGCAGGGCAGCCGGGTCACCGTAGACGTAGTCCGTCATCAGCGCGATGCATAGCGGGCCCAGCGTGAGGCCGAGCACGTTCATGATGAAGTAGTAGATCGCCGTGGTTTGAGCGCGCAGTTGATTCGGCACGATCATCATCAGGCCGGCGCCGGCAATCGCGGTGGCGACGCCGCCACCGATGCTGGCGGGCACCAGCATGACGATGGCCCACTCGGCCGTCGGCATCAGGGGTACAAGCACTGAGAACGGCACGAGCAGAAACACGCCAATCAGCGTGTCATGAATAAGCGCCGCCTTATTGCCCTGGCCGTACCAGCGGTCTGCCAGCCAGCCGCCGACATTGATCCCGAGCGGGCCGCAGATCAGCATGATGATGCCGTAGGCCGAGGCGATTTGCGGGATCGTCCACCCCCAGGTGCGCACGAACATCGTGGGTATCCAGTTGAAGTAGCCGTAGCCGATGATGGTGACCACCGACATGCCGAAAAACAGAGTTAGGTAGGTCGCTTTGCGCTCCCACAAAAAACTGAGGACCTGTTTAAACGGAATGGTCTGCGTCACTTCACCATCAATTACGAGTCGGCCTTTACGCTCAGGCTCGCGCACCGTGATCATCAGTGCGGCAACGAGCAGGCCCGGCAGGCCGACAATAATAAAGACCAGCTGCCATGGTCGCAGTTGGCCCACCATGGGGACGATCACAGGTTCCTGCGCGTAGGCCCAGCCGATGATCTGGCCGCCCAGCACCATCGCAATGCCGGCGCCGACCGAGACGCCCATGTTGTAGAAGCCCATCGGGCGGGCACGTCGCTCGCGCGGAAAATAATCACTGATAAGTGAGAAGGCGCTCGGATTCAGCGTCGCTTCACCGACACCGATGCCAACCCGGGCGAGAAACAGCTGCCAGTAGTTGCGCGCCAGACCGCACGCTGCCGTCATGATGCACCAGATAGTGATGCCGACCGCGATGATGCCGCGGCGACTGGACCGGTCTGCGAGACGACCAATCGGAATGCCGAGCAGCGTATAAAAAATACCGAACGCGAGGCCCATCATCAGGCTCATCTGCGTGTCGCTGATATCCATGTCAGCGCGGATCGGATCCACCAGCAGGGCGAGAATTTGCCGGTCAAGAAACGAGAACACGTAGGCAATCGTGAGAATAACCACGACGTACCACGCGTACGCAGGATTCGGGTAGCCCGTGTCAGACTGCGATGGCGCCGACGGTGTCCCGGTCGATTGTTGCTGTGCCGATTGTTCTAGTGACATTGAGTGCAGGTGTTGAGGCGAGCCAGCAGTGCATTGCGTGTAGTTGCTGTGCGCATGGGATGAGTATCAGAGTGGCAGTTGTCACAACTGTAACCGCGTTCTTCGGCCAATGCATGCGCGCGTTCGAAATGCCAGTAGCCCGTCGCACCAGCTGTGTGGGCAGATCGTGCGGGCCCGGCCATCTCGGCGAAGTCGAGCGTGGCATCTTTCTCGAGAGCGGCGGCAGCGCCTGCGATCCGGCCGGTCAGCACTGCCGGGCCGAGGAAAGTGCCGGCGCCCCCGTAACTGCCGTTGATGCCGGCCACTCCGGTGAGCTCGCCTGCGGCATACAGCCCGGGCACGGGCGTGCGGTCATCGGTCAGCACCTGCCCGAACTGATTGATAGCCGGGCCGCCCATGCTCTTGCGGGTCAGCGGGTACGTGCGCATCGCATAGTAGGGTGGTGTCGTGACCGGGCGAATATTGCGCATGGAGTCTTTGTTGAAACGCCCGAATTGAAAATCGCTGCGAAACTCCACCATGCGATTCCATGTTTCGATCGTGGTTTGCAGACCATGTGCGGGTAATCCGGCCCCGCGCGCGAGTTGGCGGATCGAGTTGGCTTTGTGCACGATCGCCGGATTGTTGAGCACTTCTGCCTGCAGGGTATTGCGGTTCAGCCAGGGCGCATCGCGCATGCTCAGGGCTTTGGCGCCGCTGGCGTCGAAAATCATCCAGTAACCCGGATCGTCAAGCGCGCCCATGGTTATCGCTACCGCCTTGTTGCCGGAAGCTTCGTCAATAAACCGGTGTCCCGCTACATTGACCCAGATTGCGCGCGGGTTTTGCGCGGCAATGCCGCGCTCGCGCTGCGGGTCACGCGGATCGGGGACTCCGTTATAAAAAATCTCCTGTTTTTGCATGGCGATGAGGTCAGCACCCGCCCATTCAGCAAGCCGGTAACCAGTGCCGGTCGCGAAGTGCCCGGCGCCCCGTAACAGGCGGCCGGGCGGGGTGCGTGACGGATCCCAGTTGGCCCGCACCTCGTCCAGATTAGACTGCAGGCCACCGGTGGCGAGAATGACAGCACCGGAGCGCAGCTGAATGCTTTTGCCGCTGCGTTCGTCCCTGACCTTGACGCCGTTGATGCGCCCGTCGGAGCGCGCCAGTGCAACCACACGACTGTTCCAGCGTATCGTGATGTTGGTGTCGTACAGTACTTTGCGGAGCAGAGGTACGACCGCATGCACGGCGGTACCACGAGTGAAGTGGAAACGCGGCACCCGGTCTTCACCGGTGGGCAGCACCATCCGGAATTCCACGTCGTTGCCTGTCAGCCAGTCGTAGACTTCGGCCGCCGATTCGTTGGCGTAACGATAGGCCCAGTAGGTGCTCGGATCGTCACCGCGGGCGGCCCAGTCGGCAAACGCAAGTTCCGGTGAATCTTCGATGCCCTTAGCCCGTTGCAACTCCGTATCGACGAGCGCGAAACCACCGGCTTTCACGGCGTGTCCGCCGCCGACTGAATTGACGTCGAGCAGAATGACTCTGGCGCCGTTTGCCGAGGCTTCAAGTGCAGCAGAAAGGCCTGCGATGCCGGCCCCGACGACGATAACGTCGGCATGGCGCTGCCCCGGTGTACCGGTGCAGGCAGACAGCACAACTGCGAGCAGCAGCGTTAGTCGTCGTTGCAGCATCCTGTCAGGGTTGCGACCCGGGCTGCCGATCTGCTACCGGATTCAGGACGGCAGGCGCAGCTCCACGATGCCATCTTCGTTCCAGTCGGAGATCTCGACTTCGACACCCATGTCTTTGGCGTAGCCCTCGATGCGAGGTTTGAACCACGTGTTGTGGATCTCTTCTTCGGTGAGGTCGAACATATCCATGCGTTTGCACGCATTAAGCACGTTGCCCCACGGAGACTTCCAGCGGCGCATACCAGGTTCGGCTTCAGTTTCAAGAACCAGGTGGTAGTGACAGGCGGTACGCTCGGTCAGGCCGACCAGTGCAGCTTCGAGGTCGCCGGTCTTCTCGATCACCATGCCGACACGTGTATTGATCGGCCGCATCGTTTTGATGTCGTGCTCGACATACTGTTCCATCATGCCGTTGTCTTTAGCAAACTGCATCGCCTGCAGCCGCGCTTTGACGAGGGCATCATTCATCTCGTGCTGGTAACCGGCACTGTTGGCCATCGTCTTCAGTGCAAGTTGCACGGCTTTGCCGACTTCGGCTTCCCGACCTTCGTATCCGGTTTTCGCCGCCTTGAATGATGACTTGCCGGTTTTTGCTGCAATTTTGGTTTGCTCTTCCAGCTGCTGTGAATCGTCTAAATGTGCTGCTCTAACCATGTTGTTTCTCCACGATCCTTAACGAAGACCGTTCAGTACGTTTTTTGGTCGCTGTAAATGCTTACGCGTCAATGCGTTATATATAAGTGAAGCATTCGGGCCGCGCAAGCGCGCGGATTCGGAACCGGCGGGCTTATCTTCCTGCCGGTCAATGACCGCGCGGGGTGCAGCCGCCCGGGTGTCTTATGTCACCGGGCAGCACATTTACATTGCGCGGGCTTTCGGGGATAGTACGCGCCCCCTTGTCGCGGGCACCACCCATGTTCATCCTCTTTTTTGTCATCATTTTCAGCAGCATGGGTTTCGGGCTGGTCCTGCCGCCCTTCATATTTGTTGCTCAGAATTTTGGCGCGTCGGCCATGTTTGCCGCCTTCATCGTATCGACCTTTGCGATGGGCCAGTTTATAGCGACGCCGATCTGGGGCCGGCTCAGTGATCAGTACGGACGCAGGCCGATCTTGATTATGACGATGCTCGGCTCAGCTGCTGCCTACAGCATCATGGCGTGGGCTGATGTGGCCGGCAATGTGTGGTTGCTGCTGATTTCACGCTTTCTGACCGGGCTGATGGCGGGCAATTTCGCCGCAGCCACTGCGTATGTCACCGACATCACGCCGCCCGAGAAGCGGGCTCAGGGCATGGGCATGGTGGGCGGCGCCGTCAGTATCGGCTTTATGGCCGGGCCGGCTGTCGGTGGCCTGATGTCCGGCAATACCGCAGACGAGGCTTCGCTCTACTGGCCTGCCGTTGCGGCGGTCATTGTGTCTCTGATCACGATGGTGGCCGTTGCCGTATTCCTGAAAGAAAGCCTGACGCCCGAACAAAAAGCACAGGCGCGCGAGTCTGCCTTGCTCAAAAGTGCCGACCGCACAGATAGTTTCAAGGCGATCATGAAGCGGCCTATTCTCGCGCCGATGGTGCTGATGGGCTTCCTCGTGTTTTTCGCCATGACTAATTTCGAGACCACGTTCCCGTTGTGGGCTGACGCGGGGTTCAGCTGGGGGCCGCGCCAGGTTGGCTTCATGTTCATGTACCTCGGCTTTGTCGTGATGGTTACGCAGATGTTCATCGTCGGTAAGCTGGTACCGTTATTCGGCGAAGGCCGTCTGCTGCAGTTCGCTACCTGCTCATACATCTTCGGGCTCGTGTTCATGGCGATTGTGCCGTTTA
>JABDLC010000092.1 GCA_013001905.1 Gammaproteobacteria bacterium
GGCGCAATTCCTCGCGGTCGGCCACATCTGCCTGAATCTCCATCCGCTCCAGACCCGACGCCAGACTCGAGCCCAGCAGTTTCAACAACAGCTTGTGGTCTGCATCCCACTCTTCGCGTGGCTGCCCGTCAAGGAAGGCAAGAAAACCGGCAATGCGGCCGTTAACACCCAGACACAGGATCAGCGCGGAGCCGATGCTCTGCGCACCGAGTCGCGCTGCATCTTCGGCAGCGGCTGCCTGTGGTTCTGCAGTGTCGAGAATCTCGAGCAGACGCAAATGGTGGCCATCCGACCGCACCCAGGGCCAGTCCGTCAGTTGTTCGTTGACGAGTTTGTCGGGGTTGCAGGCGCAGAAATCGGCGCGCGCGAATTCCACCGACGCAATGGTCTCTCCGGCCTCGTCAAAGCGCGCAAACATGACCGCATCGCTTTCGGTGCTCTCGCACATGACATTGAGACAGCCATCAATAACGCGGGACGCATTATCATCGGTGAGGTTTTGCAGATCGACGGCAAGTTTGGTGTAGATAACATCAAGACCGCCCACAGTCCGGGCTCCCTTCAGCGCTTTCTGCAAGCCTGTCAGGGTCGATGTGTGATCCATGTCCGGCATGGGGAGTTATTTTCGCACGAAAAAGCGCCCTGACTCCACTTTAAGTAAGTGAAACAAGTTGGACGATGTCCAGTACAAAACCATGCCGGACGGAAAGGTGTAAAAGAGCACAAAGAAGGCTGCCGACAGCAGATAAAGACGGATACTTTGCTGACGCTGTAGCGCCGCAGACAGACTCGCCTCGCGCTGCAATAACGCCGCCAGAGCGCTCAACGCTGCCATCAGGAACGGCAGCAAGTTCAGGTAGGCGCCGAAAAACGGCAGTGCAAACGGCAACGCTGCAACCGCATCGGGCTTTGCCAGATCAGTGATCCACAGAAACGCGATCTGGTTTAAGACGAAGTTCTCAGCCAGCATATCGAAAGCTGCGATAAACACCGGAATTTGAATAAGAAAACCGGCTGCGCTCTTGAACGTATAGAACTGGCTGATCGAATGCTTCCGGTAAACCTCCAGGGTCCGGTTGTGCGCTTCCTC
This sequence comes from Gammaproteobacteria bacterium, assembly GCA_013001905.1. Lineage (GTDB taxonomy): Bacteria > Pseudomonadota > Gammaproteobacteria > Steroidobacterales. The sequence goes on from JABDLC010000092.1 coordinate 1,091, forward strand.
ACCTTTGTAGCTGCGCCGGATCGCATCGATTTCCGGCTGCAGCACACTGTGGGCCTCATTGACCTCCCGTTGCCAGCGATCCGCCAGTGCGGTCAGCGGATACATCAGAATCTTGACCGCCAGAGACAGCAGAATTATCGCCAGCCCGTGGTTCCCCACCCCACCCAGAATCAGGGCGTAGAGCATCATCATGCCGAAGGTCAGCGCACGCAGCGCATCCCACAGCGCCGCAAACAACATCTCGCTGAGTTCGGGTGAGACTGCCCGCAGGGACTGCCACTCGACCGGGCCGGCGTAGATCCGGAGCACCCGGCTGCCTGCCAGCAGCAATACCGGCCTGTCCTGCCCTGCTGATGAAAATTCTGCCGCCGCGGGTTGCTGCGGTTGCACCAGCCAGGCCCAGTAACGATTACGGATGCCGGACCAGCGATCGCTGCTGGTAGTGATGGCAACACTCGACTGCGCCGAGAGCGCATCACTGTAAACCTCCTGCCCGTCCTCGCTGACCGTAACCGGCTTCACGCGACTGTAAATCCGCCCGAAACCCGGCAGCTGCTCCGGAACGAACGCGCTGCCGGTCGCCAATTCCAGTGTCGTTGCCTCGGGCAGTTCCATGCGCAGTTCCGCACTGCCGTGCAGCAACTCGTAGACGAAACGGTCCCGGCCATCGTCGGCAATCACCCGCACACGCTCCGCCGTGCGCTCGATGCTGACACTGAAGCTGCCGTCATTTACGTCGGCCAGTGACGTCGATGTGGCTGAAAAACCGCCGTCCGCGACACTGAATACCTGTGCACGACGTGCCGACAGGTCGTCGCAGCGTCGTTCACAAATAGTCCAGCTGACGGGTGTCGGCCCGCCGTCAAACACCAGTTCAGAATAGCCGCCCTGCACCGTTACGGGCTCGCCTGCCCATGCCGCCAGCGCCGGGCAGGCGAGGCAAACGAGCAACAGACGCATCATCGGTAGAAGCGGCGCATTTCTAGCATCGCGTCCTGCATCAACCCCGCATCCAGTTGCAGCTCGCGGTCCGGCCGGTAGTCGGGGCCCAGCAACTCAATGAGCCCGCCGGGGTACGTCACCACCAGCTGCTGGGGTTGCAGAATCGCATGCGACGTATAGCTGCCGGCGATCATCCAGTCCCACGACTCCGCCGCAAACAGGTTGCGGCCGCTGCTGTAGTCAGCTGCCGGATTGGTGCAGGCAAACACTTCCTGCAATAACGTGACTGGCACGTCCTGATGCGCGCTGCGATGACTGTAGGTGCGCGGCGCCCGGCCCGGCCAGCGCATCAGCAACGTTGAGCGGAGCTGATACTCGGCGTAGTTACTGGCGTGACCGATGTAACCCAGCCCCAGTTCGTCAAACTCGTAGCCGTGATCACTGGTGATGACTATGAGCGTATCGCGCCCGTTGTCGATCGACTCCAGCGTTGCGAGCACCTTGCCCAGTTCAACATCCACATGGGCCATGCCCGCCATGTAGGCGGCATCGGCCCGCTCGGCTTCAGCAAGCGCATCCGACAGCGCGCTTTCGTGTACCGCCGCAAAACTACCCGGATCGTAGTATGCAAAGCCGAATAACGGTCGCGTACTTTGCTGATGCTGCTGCAGCCAGTCGGCCAGCGCGTCGCTGACCTGCACGTTATTGTTGATGGGCGCGTCAGTGTCCGCCGCCGTGCGCGCTGCCGCAGCGAGGCCGGCAAACACGGTGCGATCAATCTGCGCCGGACTGCCGAACCCGACTGCACTGAAGGCCTTGATCTCGTAATCGCGCTGCTGCAGCTCCTCGAGCAACACCGGCTGACGCTGTAAATCATAAAAGCTCTGCCAGTAGGTGCTCGGCAACCCGTAAAACAACGAGAAAAAACCCATCCGTGACGAGTTACCGCCGCTGTAGTGATCCGCAAAGCGCAGCGACTCACCGGCGAATCGAGCTGTAACCGGCATGGTCGTCGGTGTGATCCGGTCGGGGCGCAACGCGTCAACCAGCAGCATGATTATGTTCGGCGTGGTCGCCGGGTCCGCATCGCAACTCAGCGGCTGCAGCGGATAACGCAACTGCCCGCTGTCAGGCGCATTCACCTGCCGCAGCATGCGCTGCTTTTCAACCTCGTCCGGGTCAATCCATCCCAGACTCGCCAGCCGGCGTTTCGCCTTGATCGGGAAATACATCGGCATGAACCGGGTAAAGCTCGTGACCTGTGTATAGGCGGTCGCATCGGCCCAGATATGTATGCCCTGACCGCCACACCAGACCAGCACCAAAGCCAGTGCCACCACGCCACCGTGTCGTGAACGCCGCGTCGTGACGAAATTCCAAACCCGTCCGGCCAGAAGCGCCTGCAGGCCGAGAAACGCAATGAACACCGTCGCGGTGAGCGCCCAGGTTGAAGTGTCGAACAGCGCCACCGAGAGCGCACTCAGGTGAAAGCGGTACTGCCCGAATACGTTGGTATCGAGCACCATCAGGCTCAATCCCACCGCACCCGCCAGGACGCACACTGAAATTACCAGTGCTGTGCGCGGCCAGACCAGCGTCAGCACCACGCCCAGCAGCGCAATGGGCAAGTAACCCAACGCCGCAAACTGACCGATGTAGGCAAACACTACGTAGAGTGCGGACAGCCAATCATCCGGCCGGCCGAAGATAAGCAAATAGCGAATGCCGACCAGTGCGAACAGTGCCGCATTGACGATGCCGAACCATGCGGCCCAGCGCATCAGCGTGCCGCGCGTCGGGGGGCTCTCGACTTCGCTCATACCCTGGCAGGCTCCGAGGTTGTATTCGCCTGCCGTGCCAGTTCGCGAACGGCGGCAGCGGCCGCAGCCGGGCTGCTGCCCGGGTTAAAAACCCACTCGTCGCGCAGCGCTGCGACTTGCGCGCGAAACACCTCCGGTTCACGCAGCATGTCCCTGATCAGCTGTGGAACCCCGGCAAGTTCATCGGGCGACGCGATGCGGCCGATCTTGTCACGCACATACATTTCGAAAGGCTCAATACCGAGCTCGGGCCACCAGTCGTTGCGCGCTTTCGGTGGCACGTCGATGTACAGCACCGGTTTTTCCAGGCCCATGCCGTAGTCCATACCGGCACCCGACCAGTCCGTAATCATGACGTGCGAATCGTACAGTGAGTCAGATTCGCCCATTTGTTCTATCAGGCTGAACTGCGGATTGCTCCGATGTTTAGCAACGATACGATCAATCACTTCGGGCGTGTTCCAGCGGGTCTGGTAATGCGGCCTTAATGTCACGCGAAAACCCGCGGCAATCAACACATCCACGAGTTCATCGCCACAGACATTGAGTATCGTTTCATCACCCCACGACGGCGCAAGCAGCACGTGAGTTGCAGCATCGCTGCTTGCCGGCGGCGGGTCACGCCGCTCGGCAAGCAGTGTTTCCAGGCGTTCGTAGCCATGCTCAAATAATTGTTTCGGTGCCTGCCCGAGCATGGCTTCACGTTTGCGCAGTTCGCGCATCTGGTGCGGCCCGGCGCACAGCACGGCATCGTAGTCGTCATAGGAATCGGCATGATCGGCCATGTGCACACTGATCAGTGAGTGAAACATGAAGGCATAGCGCACCGGATTAACCGAGCGCTTAAGCTGCAACTTGTTGAAATCGACCATCGTCATGAGCATGACGCCGGCATCAAGAAACTGAAAACAGATGGTGCGGATCAGGCCGTTGCCGATACAGAAGGCGCGCAGAAGCTCATTATCCGCGCTCAGGCCCGGGTCGTCCGGATCCGAGGTCAGATAGGAAACCCGCTCACCCGCGGCGGTCAATTCCGCAATGATCGA
>JABDLC010000104.1 GCA_013001905.1 Gammaproteobacteria bacterium
AGAAAGCGACTGGCCAGTGACTCAACGTCAGGTAACTTTTCGGTGATTAAATCGGCCGTATACAACAGTCCGCTGCGCTGATAACGGGCGGCGACGGGAGCCGGCGCAGGCAATCCGTCACGCTGCAAAGCCTGCAGCAAATGCCATTCACGGAACGAACGGGTGTCATCCTGGCCGGTCCAGAAAAACTGGTCGGTCAGCAATTTGCCGATCATGCCGCCCCGGTAGTAATGACGAATAGCCCAGTCGCGTTCTTCGTGGCGGACGAACAGCACCGAACCGCGCCCGCCCTGCTGGCCTGAAGACGTCGCGCGGCCACGCCAGTACACCGCATCAAACATCGGCGCCTTTATCTGGCTGACCTTCGAGTCATCGTATACGATGACGCTGATCTCGCTTTCGATTATCTGCTTGGCCAAAAGATGTCCCGCGGCTCCCCTACTTCACTCAAATCGCCATTCAAATCGCCACCCGAATCGCTTTGCCTGCTGCGCCTGTCCGCGATCGGCGATTGCTGCCATGTGCTGCCCCTGCTGCGCACGATACAGCGGGCGTGGCCCGCTACGAAAATCACGTGGGTCATCGGCCGTACCGAACACATGCTGATGGAAGGCATGCAGGGCGTGGAGTTTATCACTTTCGATAAAAACCGAGGCTGGCGTGGCCTGATGGACGTACGGCGGCAACTGGCGGGACGGGAGTTCCCGGTGTTGCTGAATCTGCATGCGTCAATGCGCGCCAATCTGGTCAGCGCAGTAATCCCCGCACGTCGACGAATTGGTTATGACCGTGCACGGGCGCGCGATTATCAATGGCTGTTCACTAACGAGCGCATTCCGGCGATTGAACGGCAGCATGTGTGCGACGGGATGCTGGGCTTCGCCCGCCACCTCGGCATTGATACGCAGGACCTCCGCTGGGACATTCCCGTCAACGCTGACGATCATGATTTTGCGGCACAACTGACCCAACACAGCGGGCCGGTGTGTGTCATCAGCCCCTGCAGCAGTCAGCGCGCCCGCAACTTTCGCAACTGGAGCAAAAATAACTACATCGCTGTCGTTCGTTATCTGCAGGAACGTTACGGTGCGAAGGTCATACTGACCGGCGCTAATACAGAACTGGAGAACGACTACGCCGCAGCCATCTGCGCAACCGGCGGCGAGATTGAAAACAGGGTCGGAAAGACCACGCTGAAACAACTGGTCGCGCTGTTTGCGGCAGCCGACGTCGTCATCGCGCCCGATTCAGGCCCGGTGCACATGGCAACTGCAACCGGCACCGCGGTGATCGGGCTGTACGCAACATCAAACCCGGGGCGCACGGGCCCGTACCGCGATCCGCTGGGCCTGACGGTGAATCGTTATCCGGATGCCGTGCGCGAGGAGTTCGGCGTATCCGTCGAAGACGTACGCTGGGGGCAGCGCGTGCGCAACCCGGATGCCATGAGTCTGATTACGGTCGCGGACGTGACCGCCAGTCTGGATCGGTTATTAGCTGCGAACGCTTAGGCGCCGCAACCGACTCGCTACTCGCTTTCCACCAACGCAAAAGTCGCGCTGCAGTACGGGCACGTCACTGTCTCGCCGGCTTCAATCGGCAGGTAAACCCTCGGATGTGAATTCCACAGGTACATGCCGGGCGTCGGGCACGACAACGGCAGATCAGCCTCTGTCACTTCATAGTGATTTTCGGCGTTCGGCTGCATCAACCGGGGTTCGTTGTTATCTGCGTTTGCCTGCACTGCTGCGTTCTCCGTGAAATCCGCGGCGGCGATTATAGCGCATTGCCGAGATGGGCCTGCCACAGCTCGGAAACCCGTGCGGCCTCTGCAACGAATTCGTCACGCGGCGCGAGACGCGGCTCACCCGCGAGTGACAGCAGGTGCATACGGGTGCGAAACGCCCGATAGATATCCGCCAGTTCTTCCGCATCCTGCTGCGCAACGATACCGGCCTCTCCAAGCGCCTCAAGCTGGCGGATGTTGTCCGACCAGACCAGCAGCTCCGGATGCTCCGGTGCATTGAGCAGCGTCAGGTACTGCACCAGAAACTCAATATCGATGACACGGCCTCTGCCTTGCTTGAGGTCAAACATCTCCGCGGTACTTTTTGACAGCTCATCGCGCATGCGCCCGCGCATTTTGATGACTTCTTCTTTCAGCGTGTCGCGATTGACGTAGTCGAGCAGCACCTTCTTACGCAGCAGCTCAAATTCATTGCGGACGGTTTCCGATCCGGCAACGGCGCGGGAGCGCAGCAATGCCTGGTGCTCCCAGGTCCACGCTTCTTTTTGCTGATAGGCGTCGAATGCTGTCAGGCTGGTGACCAGCAGGCCTGAATTACCGCTCGGTCGCAGGCGCGTATCGACTTCGTACAGCGGACCCGTCGGCGTGTGCATCGTCAGGATGTTGGTGACGCGGCGCGCGACCCGGCCGAAGAACATGCCGTTGTCGAGCGACTTGTCGCCATCGGTCTCCTGTCGCTCACCTGCGGAGTCATGCAAAAACACGATGTCGAGATCGGAGCCGTAACCCAGTTCAAGCCCGCCGAGCTTGCCGTATCCGGCCACCGCGAACCCCGCTTCGCGGGCCACGCCGTCAACCACACACTGCGGACGACCATGGCGCTCATAGAGTTCCGTCAGCGCGAGCCGCACAGCCTCTTCGAGCACCAGTTCAGCGATGTCGGTAAGTCGGTCACTGACTTTCATCAGCGGCAACGTGCCACTGAGATCAGCAACTGCGACACGGAATACGGCTGCCTGCTGGAAATTACGCAAAGCTTCGTAACGCTGCTCGGTATCTTCCGGCTCCACGTGCTCAAGTCGCTGCCGGATGTCGTTTTCCAGATCGTCACGTGCCGGCGCCGCTGTAAAGATACGCGGGTCGAGCATCTCATCGAGCAGCAGCGGATGCGCGGCGATGTGCCGGGCCAGCATGTCGCTGCCGGCGCAGAGTTGCACCAATCGCTCCAGGGCGGCCTGATTTTCGTTTAGTAACGCGATGTACGCAGAACGCCTGCCGATGGCCTCAACGATACGCAGCACACTTTCCAGCGCACGCTGCGCGCGACCGCCGGTCGCACCACATGCCTGCAGCAATGCGGGCAACAACCGTTGCAAACGTTGCTGACCGATCTCATCCATGCGCTGATACAAACCACTGCCGAGCAGCGCCTCGACGCGTTCAACGGCCGCGTCGGGATCGGCGAAACAGTTCCCGGCAACTGACCGCAGCAACCCGTCGTCGGTATCCGCGGCTGCAGTGTCGCTGTCCTGAGCATCGGCGGCTGCACTGTTTCGTTCGTGTTGCAAAATCTGTTCGAAGTCAGCCTTCACAACATTACGCCAGTGTTCCAGTTGCGCGTACAGCGCCTCCCAGCTCGGAAAATTCATCGCCAGCGTTAATCGGGCGCGGTTAAATTCGCTATTCGGCAACTCGTGGGTTTGCCGGTCGGCGATCGCCTGCAGCCGATTCTCCAGATCACGCAGGAACAGATACGCGGTCGTCAATTCAGAGACGGTTTCTGCCGGCATCAGCCCGACATCACCTAACGACGCAAGGACAGGTAGCAGACTCTGCCCCCGCAGCACCGGCACGGCGCCGCCACGCACCAGTTGCAGGGTCTGGACGATAAACTCAACCTCCCTGATACCGCCGGGCCCGAGCTTGATGTTTTCGCGATTTTCGGCCGCACGCCCCTCGCGCTCAATCATCGCCTTCATTTCCCGCAGCGACGCGAAGACACCGAAATCGAGATAGCGACGATAAATAAACGGACGCACGACGTTGTGATAATAATCGCGCGAACCTTCCCAGCTGTTAACCGTGCGGCCTTTTATCCAGGCATAGCGCTCCCAGTCACGGCCGTGCTGCAACAGATAGTCTTCGAGCGCACCGGCACTGCAGGCGAGCGGACCACTGTCGCCGAAGGGCCGCAGGCGTGCGTCCACCCGATACACAAAACCATCGGCCGTTTTCTTGCTGAGCAGATTGATAAAGTGTTGCGCAAGCCGGCGAAAATACTCCTCATTACTCAGACTGCGGTCGCCGTCTGTTTCCCCGGTGTGCGAATACACAAATACGAGATCGATATCGGAGGAAAAATTCAGTTCGCCGCCGCCCAGCTTGCCCATCGCCACAATAACGAACTGCGATTCATCACCCGTTGACGTGCGTGGCACGCCATGGCGCGACTGCATCTCCGCGCTGGAACGTTCAAAGGCCTCACGAATGCACGTGTCAGCCAGAGCTGACAAGTCCCGCAGCATCTCCCGTGTGTCTGACCAACCGGCCAGATCGCGATACACAATGCGCACCAGTTCGCGATGCCGGTAACGCCGCAACCGGCTCATAAACTGGGTTTCGCTTTCGCTGGCGACTTCTTCGGGAGATGCCGTTGCCTGCAACAGCGCGTCGTATTCGTCCCCGGTCAGCTCTCGATGCAGCCGGCCACTGTCGATCAGCGACGAGAATTCGTCCGGATAGCGCGCCAGCACATCAGCAACATAGTCACTGCACATCAACACGCGGTCGAGCTGCTCGCCCACACGCGGATCGGCTGCGGCAATAGCTTCCCAGCCATCGACCACAGCGAGCCGTTCCCTGACGCGAGCCAGCTCAGACCGCAGCAATTCGTCAGGTTTTTTGTGCGCCGTCGACATGGTGACCTTACGTTGCCTCAGCCGGCATCGGCATGCAACGGCGATGCCCGGTCACGATTGGCCAGAGCCTTTCTGCTAGCATGTAGCGTCACGATTGAACCAGACCCTGCATGCCTAATCCTCCCGTCAACTATCCGAAGTGGCTCGTTGCCCCGTGACGACTGAAAATTCTATCGGGGCCGCCGTGATCGGTTCGGGGCCGGCCGGCGTAGCTGCAGCTCGTGCACTGCTGGCGCAGCAAATTCCGGTCACGATGATTGATACCGGCAACACCATACCTGCAGACGCAGTCCGGCTGCGGGATGAACTGGCCGCCACACTGCCAGCGCAATGGGACCGGGAAAAACTCGCGATTACCAACCGGACCAGCCTGCGCGAGCGCGACGGCGTGCCGCTAAAGACAGTGTTCGGCTCAGAGTATCCGTATCACTTTCATCCGGACGTACAAGACGACGGCGCCGTGATACTGGGCTCGCACGCGCGCGGCGGACTGAGCAATGCATGGGGTGCCAGCATTCTGCCGCTCAGCGAGCGTGACCTGCGGGACTGGCCGCTCAGAGCGGCGGATCTCGCTCCACACTACGCGGCGGTTTTGCAATGGCTGCCGCACGCACAGTCTGCCGATGATCTCGCGACAGACTATCCGCTGCATTCTGATCATGAACAGCCACTCGAACCATCGCCACAGGCACGTGAACTGATCGCCGACGTGTCAGCAGCTCGTGACCTGCTGAGCGAGCATGGCATCAACTTTGGCCGCTCACGACTGGCTGTGAGTCAGTGTCACTACTGCGGGCAGTGTCTGCACGGCTGCCCGTATGACTTTATATACAACAGCAATTCAACGCTGGACGAGCTACTGAGCACGCCCGGCTTCACGTATATCAGCAATACTGAAATCACAGCACTGACGGAACACAGTGACTACGTGGCCCTGCAAACCGCGGGCGGCGAATTGCTGCACACCGATCGTGTTTACCTCGGCACGGGTGTTCTGCATACCGCAATGCTGATGATGCCGTTGCTGGACATGCATGAGCTGACTATCAAAGACAGCGCCTACGGCCTGGTGCCCTTCCTGCGCAAGCGTCGCTCGCGAGGTATCCGCAACGAGCAACTGTTTACGCTGCCGCAGCTTTATACTGAAGTTGATGTGCCTGATGTCTCATCGCGCAATGTGCATTTGCAGTGGTATGGCTACAACGATTTTTACCGCGACGAATTGCGCAAGAAACTCGGGCCGCTCGATGCGCTGCTGCCTGAAGCCGTCGCCAATCAGGTGGTAGAGCGCATGTGGAGCATTCAGGCATTTTTGCATTCCGATGATTCTCCGGGCTTGACGCTGCGCATGTCCACAAGCGGGCGGGCAACACTGTCCGCAGATCACGACGAACGCGCGAGACACGTGTTCCGCGCCGCCTACGACAAACTGAGCTCGGTCAGCTCAAAGCTCGGCGGACACCTGTTCCCGTCACTGGGCAGGCCGGGCCTGCCGGGCGGCAGTTTCCATTCCGGCGCGACACTGCCGATGCAACAGAAACCCGGGCCGGGGCAGAGTGATCTGGCCGGCCGGCCGCATGGATTGCAACGCGTGCATATTGTGGACTCGTCGGTGTTCCCGGATATTGCTTCGAGTACGATTACCCTGAGCGTCATGGCGAATGCGCACCGCATCGCCAGCGGACATCGGCAATACAACTAAGCAAGGCGGCAGGATTGAATCTGACCATAGGCATCACCGGCGCCGGGGGCTATGTCGGCTCGCGGCTCTGCGAGGCGCTGACCGCTGCCGGTCATGACGTGATCCGCTTCGTCCGGCGACCGGGCGCGAACGATCGTTTTTTCAGTCTCGGCGATCTCGCCAGCCCGGATGATTTCGAGGACCTCGACATCCTGATTCATTGTGCATGGGACATGCAGGCCTCCAACGCCGATGCGGTTCGTCGCACCAATATTGAGGGCAGCCTGCATCTGCTCGCGGCGGCACGGGCGGCGGGCGTGTCGCGCATCATTTTTATATCGACCATGAGTGCCTATAGCGGCTGCAAATCGGTCTACGGTCAGGCCAAACTCGAAGTCGAAACCATGGTGCGGCAGTTCCGTGGCATCAGCATTCGTCCCGGGTTGATCTACGGCGATAACCCCGGCGGCATCGTGGGCAGACTGCTGCAGCTGGCGGAACGGACACCGGTGTTGCCCATGATCGGCACCGGCAATTACCCATTGCATACCTGTCACGAAGACGATTTGTGCGAGCTGGTGCTCATCGCCTGCATGGCCAGCGACCGCAATCTGCCGCCCGTCATCACGGCCGCCGAATTCACCGGCAGGCGTTTTCGCGACATCGTGCAAACGCTGTCGCGCCGCGAGCTGCGATTCATCCCGATACCGTGGCGGCTCGCCTGGTTCGGTTTAAGGGGGCTGGAGAGCGTGGGCCTCCGGCCACCGATAAAGAGCGACAGCCTGATCGGCCTTGTGCACAGCAACCCGGCACCGGACTTTTCACCGCTGCAACGGCTCGGCGCACGATTCCGCGAACTGCAGCCGCCCGAGCCAGAGAAAACGGCATAATTCGCTCATGAGCAATATGCGTGACATCACCGTCCCCCGCAACGTCTTTCTGGTGCTGGCCACACTCGTAGGCGTGTGGCTCATTTGGGATTCCGTTGTGTATCGGCTGGTCACCTATTCGATGTGGGCCGATTATTGGGAGCACAGTGGTGCACTGACCGAATGGCTGCGCAACACGCTTAACCCGGGCAACCCGCACGTGTCTGATGATTCATCCAGCGCGCGTTATATCCCGCTGTATTACCTGCTCGTGCTGATCGGCAGTCCACTCGGGCTGGATGCGCTCGACCTGATGGCGCTGAGCGCAGTCATCAACTACCTGCTTGTTGTCGTCGGGATCTGGCTGTTCTGCTCCGTATATTTTCGCAACCCGTGGGCACCGGCCGTGGCCTTCGTGGTGCTTTTTTGTGGCTGGGGCGTACCCTGGATCTGGTCGAACCTGTATGAGCTGCGCAGCTTTTTCATGACGGCCAGCTACCCGTCGACATTTGTCTTCGGCCTCAGCCTGATCAGCTTCTGGTTAACACTGAGTTTCATGCGCGGGATGACCGGTTTTTTCAGCGGCCTGGCTTTGTTGCTGCTGCTGTCGGCGCTTGGCTTTATATCGCATGCACTGACCGGCGTATTTCTGGTCGGCGCCACCTGTCTGCTGGCAGTCACTGAGCAGGATGCACCGCCCAGCCTGCGCGTGATGGTCATCATTGCCG
>JABDLC010000122.1 GCA_013001905.1 Gammaproteobacteria bacterium
AAATGAGCTGCGTGTAGTCCGGCGTAAAAAAACCGGTGGGCACGAGATTCAGCGAGTGCCCTGCGTGCGGACAGACATTCTCGTAGGCACGCACTTCACCCTGCCAGCGCACCACCACACCCCGAAATGGCCAGTCACCGTCTCCCACGGAGAACTCGAGTGCCCCGGGCTCGGCTATCTCCGCCAGTTGCGCCACCGTATGTTCCTGCAGGTCCGACACGAAGCTAACCGCCCTTTTCCTGCGCAAACCAGATGTTCACGCGCGACGCCAGCCAGATCGCCGGTAGCCCCATCAGGAAGGCATAGCCGAAGAACGTGACCCAGCCTACTGAGTCGACGACCGCACCCGAGAAGCCGCCCAGTATTTTGCCGGGCAGCACCATCAGCGACGTGAACAAAGCGTATTGCGTGGCGGTATACGAGACGTTAGTCAGCCCCGACAGATAGGCGATAAACACAGTGCTCGTAAACCCCTGCGCAATGCTGTCCGCACCGTTGGTCACAATCAGCAGCGGTATGCTGGGGCCGGCCAGCGCGAGACCGGCGAACGCGAAATTGGTTAAGGCCAGAATCACCGCGCCGAAAAACAGCGGGCCGGACACACCGAAACGCATGACGGCGACACCGCCCATTATGGCGCCGCCGATCGTCGCGGCGAAGCCGACAGTCTTCGCCGAAAACGCGATTTCCGAGGGGCTGAATCCCACCTCCAGATAAAACGGGTTGGCCATGACGCCGAGCACCATGTCGCTGATGCGATAGATGCCGATGAACAACAGGATCAGCAGCGCGTTTTTGCCGTTGCGCTCAAAAAAGTCGACGAACGGCTGAACAATGGCCTCTTCGAACCAGGTGCGCGTTTCCCAGATCGTGGTCTCCGTCATTTTGGCCGTCTGGTTTTCGGGCTCCGGCTCGGAGATCAGCAGGTTCGTCACGATACCCACACCCATCAGCGCGGCCATCAGCTGATACACAAGCGGCCACGAATACTGATCGCCGATCAGCAGCGCGCCCGCGGTGGCCACCAGCAGCGCCACCCGGTAGCCAAGCTGATACGCCGCTGCCATCGCGCCCTGCTGGGTGGACGGCGCGGCTTCGATGCGCCACGCATCAATAACGATGTCCTGGGTCGCCGATGCAAACGCTGCGAACACGGCCAGCCCTGCCAGCAGCATCAGCTGCGCGGTCGGATCCACAAAGGCCATGCCGAGCAGCGCAGCGGCGATGCCGAGCTGCGCGAGCAACATCCAGCTGCGCCGCCTGCCAAGCAGACCCCAGAGCACCGGCACTTTGACCTGATCCACCAGCGGCGCCCAGAGAAACTTAAACGCATAGAGAATGCCGACCCACGCAAACATGCCGACTTCCGTCATGCTGACACCGGCAACGGTCAGCCAGGCGGCCAGCGTACCGGCAACCAGCGCGAACGGCAGGCCGGCAGAAAATCCCAGAAACAACATGGCGGCAACACGCGGTTCGCGATAAACCGCCACTGCCTCCCGCCACTTCTCCAGCGTGTCTTTCGGACGTTGATGGCTGAGCTGATTCACAGGTCGTAATCGTAGTCGACGATCAGCGGCGCATGGTCAGAGTAGCGCTTGCGCTTGTAGATCGACGCGCCGGTAATCCTGTCGCGCAGTGACGGCGTGACGACCTGATAGTCGATGCGCCACCCCACGTTGTTGTCCCAGGCTCGACCGCGATTCGACCACCAGGTGTACTGATCCGGATCCTGATTGACTTCGCGAAAGGCATCCACAAAACCACGCGGGCCGAACACGTCATCCAGCCACGCGCGCTCTTCGGGCAGAAAGCCGGAGTTCTTCTGATTCGCCTTCCAGTTTTTCAGATCGATTTCTTTGTGCGCGATGTTCCAGTCGCCGCAAATAATGTAGTCACGGCCGGCGGCTGCAATCGCGTCGAGATGTGCGGTGAATTCATCCAGAAAGCGAAATTTGGCCTGCTGGCGCTCTTCTTTGGAAGAGCCCGACGGCATGTACACCGACACCACGCTTAGATTGCCGAAACGGGCCTCAAGATAACGACCTTCAGGGTCAAACTCGGCAGAACCGAAACCGTTGATCACCTCGTCCGGCTCATGCTTCGAAACGATGGCGACGCCACTGTAGCCTTTGCGCTCGGCGAAGTCGTGATAGGTGTTGTAACGGCGGGGCTCAAATACCGGATCGGTCAGCTGATCAGCCTGCGCGCGCACTTCCTGGAGGCACAAGACATCGGCCTTCTGGCGCGGCAACCAGTCGTAGAATCCTTTGCGTTGCGCAGCACGGATGCCGTTGACGTTTACACTGACGATACGCATGGAGCCCTCTTCAAAGTCGTGTGCGATACTCTACCGCCATGCAGGCATACAAAACAGAATTTATTGAGCTCGCCCTGAGCGTCGGCGCGCTGAAGTTCGGCGAATTCGAACTCAAGTCAGGCCGCATCAGCCCGTACTTTTTTAATTCCGGGCTGTTTTCCGGCGGTCGCGCCGCCGCAATAGTCGGCCGTTGTTATGCAGCGGCCGCTGCGGAATCCGGCACCGACTTCGACATGCTCTTCGGCCCCGCCTACAAAGGCATACCCGTCGTGGCGCTTGCCGCAGCCGCACTCAGCGAACATCACGATCGCGACCTGCCGTATTGCTTCAACCGCAAGGAAGCCAAAGCCCACGGCGAAGGCGGCAATATTGTCGGCGCCGCCGTGAGCGACAAGGTGCTGATTGTCGATGACGTGATTACGGCTGGCACCGCGATTCGCGAGGCCATCGACATCATCGTCGCCGCGGGCGGCAAGCCAGCGGGCGTATTGCTGGCCTTTGACCGTCAGGAGAAGGGGCAGGGCGAGTTGTCTGCTGTTCAGGAGGTGGAACAGTCCTTCAGCATTCCGGTCACCAGCATTATCCGCCTGGAGGACCTCATAGATCACCTGAAAAATCATTCTGATTCAGGTGGTTACCTTGACGCCGTGCTGGCCTACCGGGACCGCTACGGCGTCGCCTGACGTCGCCCGGCACGACCGATTTAACTGAATAAACCCGACCTGCGTCACGGTTCAGGCGCCGCCGAATCGTAATAATCCTACCCATACGGATGGTCATGGAATGGGCCGCACTCTGGCTGAAGGGCGCAGCATGTTAAACAGCTTGGCAAAATCAGGAATCAGCATCATTGTGATGCTCGGTATCGTCGCGGGCACGCCATCGTTGGCGTCGAACAAAGACGACACGAAAGTGTATCGCTGGCAGGACGAAAAAGGCGCCTCCCACTACGGTGATTATGTGCCGCCCGAGTATGCGGGTAGCGCGCACTCCGTATTGAACGAACACGGCGTCGAAGTCGAAACCGTCACCGGCCCGCTCTCGGAGCAGGAAAAAGCACGTCAGGCAAAAATCGCGGCCAGCAAAGCGCAGGCGGCGGAGGCCATTCGTGCCGCTGCGATTCGTGACAAGGTTTTGCTCAGCACGTATCTGTCGGTTGCCGAGATCGAAGCGCTGCGCGATCGCCGCATGGAACTGCTCGGTGGTCAGATTCGAATCACGCAAAAGTATCTGGATAACCTGCGCGAGAAACTCCTGAAACTGGAGCGCGAAGCACAGCGTTACAGCCCTTACAGCGCAGACCCCGGCGCCCGACCGATTGATGAAAAACTCGCGCGCGAGTTATCGGAAACGCTGAACTCGATTCTGCTTTATGAGCAAACGCTGGCGAAGTCTAAAGACGAGCAGCGTCAGGTGGAGGAGAAGTTTGCGGCGGACATCCGGCGCTTTAACGAACTGCAGGGCCTCACTCGCAACGATCCGTGATCAAAATGTCTGGCCGGCCGGCGCATTCGCTCCGGCGCTCAGACATCGCTGCGCGAAACTCGCGGCGGAGCGAATCCCCCGCCCGACCCAATTACTGAGATCAGCCAGTTCCTGTGTGAGCAAACCCGCCCACTCTGTTCAGGGTGCGTAGCTATCCGGTTCCAGTATGACCAAATCCACCAGCCCCGCGTTCGCTTTCCGCGAACTCGTCAACGATCTCAAAATCCGCCTGCACCACTGGCACGATGACCATCTGCGCAAGGCGTGCACCGGGTGCCAGTTCAAACGGCGTATCGCCGCGGTTCCAGCACGACACGTACAGCTGCCCCTGATAGTCGGAGTCGATTAACCCCACGAGGTTACCGAGCACGATGCCGTGTTTGTGCCCGAGGCCCGAGCGCGGCAGAATCATCGCCGCCAGACCCGGGTCTTCAATGTACACCGCCATCCCGGTCGGGATCAGCTCGGTCTGCCCGGGTGCGATCGTGAGTATTTCGTCGAGACACGCGCGCAGATCGACACCGGCCGATCCGTCGGTCGCGTGTTCCGGCAGGGGAAATTCGGTACCGACCCGCGGGTCGAGAACTTTCAACTGGACTTTCTGACGACTCACGGTCAACTCCTCACTTTGCTGCGCGCACGATAACGCGACGCGACCGACTCCACCAGCTGGCGCGCCAGCTCCTGCTTAGATAACTTCGGAAACGGCTGCCGCCCGCCGGGCCACAGCACCACGACTTCATTGTCATCGGCATCAAAACACAGATTCGCGCCCACCAGGTTGGCAATGATCATGTCAAGCTGCTTGCGCTCCAGCTTGCTGGTCGCATGCTCTTCGAGTTTTTCCGTTTCGGCTGCAAAACCGCAGGTGAACGGCCCGTCGTCCAACGCAGCGATAGTGGCCAGCAGGTCCGGCGATTTCACCATTTGCAACTCGAAAGTGTCGGCATGTTTTTTAATCTTCTGTGCGGCGGGCTCGACCGGCCGGTAATCAGAAATTGCGGCAGCACCGATGTAAATATCGG
>JABDLC010000123.1 GCA_013001905.1 Gammaproteobacteria bacterium
GACAGCCGCACGAGGTTCTGCGTCAGATTCAACTCCGCCTTGCGTTCCAGCGGCACACGGGAGTGACTCATCGTCCACGGATGGCCGACGAGACTTTCCACACCACCAAGGCCTTCGGCAATCGCAAAGATCTGCAGCTTGTTCATGAATGCCGCGACGTCGTCCTGATCGCCGTCGAGCTCAAAACTCACGATCGCGCCGAAACCGGTGTCCATTTGTTGTTTGGCGAGCTTATGCTGCGGATGGCTGGTGAGCCCCGGGTAGATGACACGCCCGATGCGCGCATGTTGCTCAAGCCACTCGGCAATCGCGAGCGCATTCGCCTGATGCCGGTCCATGCGCACGGCCAGTGTTTTGATTCCGCGTAACGTGAGATACGCATCAAACGGGCCCGCAATACCGCCGGTCACGGCTGACACGCCGGCCAGCCGATCTGCCAGTTGCTCGTCTTTAACGATCGCCAAACCACCAATCACATCGGAATGCCCGCCGATGTACTTGGTGGTGGAGTGCATGACAATGTCACAGCCCAGCTCCAGAGGCCGCTGATTCAGAGGCGTGGCGAAGGTGTTGTCTACCGCGGCAAGCGCATCAATCTCGTGGGCCGCACGCGCCACAGCAGCGATGTCATAGACGCTGAGCACCGGATTGGTCGGTGACTCAAACCAGACGAGCGCCGTGTTATCGCGACGGGCCGCAATGATATTTGCCGGATCTGAAAAATCGACGAACGTGGTCTCGATGCCTGCGGAATGCGCGCGGATATCCTCAAGCAGCCGAAAGGTCCCGCCATACACTTCATTGGGCAAAATCACATGGCTGTTAGCCGGCAGCAAGTCCAGCACGGCGGCAACCGCCGCCATGCCCGAAGCGTAGGCAAATCCTTTGATCCCGCCCTCCAGCTCCGCAGCACAACGCTCAAGTGCGGCACGGGTCGGGTTACCACCGCGCGAGTAGATATACTCCCGCGGCTCGCCGAACGCCGCGTTCTCAAACGTGGAACTCGGATGTATAGGCGGCATGACCGCACCCGTGACCTCGTCTACGGTATTACCCGCATGGATGCACTGAGTTTCCTTGTTCTTTGAGGATCGATTGTCGCTTTTGCGGCTCATGATTCCGGTCCGGTGCCAACGCCCGGTCATCCGGGCACCGGCGTACTATAAAATCCTCCACCAGCTAATAACAGTTCCGATGTCACACCATGGATGCCAGCAAGCATTTCAGCACTATCCGGGCAGCAATCACGACCGGCACCAGCGCACTCGGCAGGGCGAGTGAGTCAGCGCGTCTGGACGCGGAAGTACTGCTGGCGCTGGCCGTCAGCAAAAATCGCGCCTGGCTGTACGGCAATGACGATGCGCCGCTGAGCGACAACGCGGCGACTGTCTATCAGGCGCTGCTGGCCGAGCGTGCCCGGGGCGTTCCGCTGGCTCACCTCACCGGCACGCGTGAATTCTGGTCTATGGAATTCGCCGTCGACGCGCATACGCTGGTGCCCCGGCCCGAGACGGAACTGCTGGTAGAGCTCGCGCTGAAACGGATGCCAGCCGGGCAACCGGCGCGGGTGCTGGATCTCGGCACCGGCACCGGCGCTGTCGCCATTGCAATTGCCACCGAACGCCCGCACGCAGAGCTGGTGGCCACCGACATCAGCGACGCTGCACTTTCCGTGGCAAAAACCAACGCCGAACGGCACTGCCCGGGCCGCATTGAATTCCGTTCCGGCGACTGGTTTGAAGTTGTGGCCGACGAGACCTTTGACCTCATCGTTGCCAACCCGCCCTACATTGCGGCAGACGAAACAGAACTTACAGACCCCGATCTGGCCTTCGAGCCGGTGGACGCGCTGTACAGCGGCGCCGACGGACTCGACGCTATCCGCACGATCGCCGCGGGAGCGCCGTCGCATCTGCAGACCGGCGGCGCATTGTTGCTGGAGCACGGCTTTGCGCAGGCCGACGGTGTCAGCGCGTTGCTGGCGGCAGCAGGCTTCGAATCGGTAGATAATGTCGCTGACCTCGCCGGTCAACCACGCGTCACCATCGGCATCAAACCTTAGGCCATCCGCACTCTGTTATGCCCGGAAGCAACGATATCCGTTACGCACGCCAAATAAGCCTGTCGCAAATCGGCGACGCCGGGCAGGCACGCCTCGCCGCCGCCCGTGTGCTGATCGTGGGTGCCGGAGGGCTGGGCAATCCGGCGGGCCTGTACCTCGCATCGGCCGGGGTCGGTCATCTCAGCATCAGTGATTTTGACCGGGTGGACGCAAGTAACCTGCCGCGCCAGATTCTGTTTCGCGAGACCGACGTCGGGTTTCCCAAAGCTGAAATCATGGCGCGACGCCTGATCGAACTGAACCCAAACCTGACGGCCGTCGGCATCAGCCGGCGACTTGACGAACAAGCGATTACGGACGAAGCGCGGCTTGCAGATCTGGTGCTCGACTGCTCTGACAACTTTCAGACACGCTGGCTGATCAATCGTGTGTGTCACGCGACAACTACTCCGCTGGTCAGCGGTGCGGCCATTCGCTTCGAAGGGCAGGCAGCTGTGTTTCCCTTCGACGAGCATCGCTCGCCCTGCTACCGCTGTCTGTACGCGGAGGATGATGAAAATCTGCTCGACTGCGCGGGACAGGGAATACTGGCGCCGGTTGCGGGCATGGTCGGGGCATTGATGGCCACCGAGGCAATCAAAGTTCTGATCGGCATGCCAACAGAACTGGCCGGCAGGCTCTGGGTATACGATGGTCTCGCAGGGTCATCACGCACGCTCGGGATCAGCCGGCGAGACGATTGTCCTGTCTGCGGTTAGCTGGCAGCTGCCGCCTAAGTGTTATCCGCTGGCGCTTGCAGTCCTAATTTGCCAGACTGCAATGCCCCTAACCAAATCCTCCGCACCCGTCTGCAATGTTTAGAGCCATCGCCACCTCCCTGATCGCCATCGTCACCATGTTTGCCATGCTGGCGGTCTATTTGCAGATTACGTTGCCGCGTAAATCGGAAGCCCCGAATATCAATTTCACGCTGACACCGGAGATGAAAGAGCGTGGCGTATACCTGGCGGAAAACGTACTCGTGTGCGACGACTGCCACTCGCAACGGGATTGGGGCAAGTTCGGCGGCCCGATTAAAAAGCCGCAGGGGGCAGGTCGCGGCTGCGTGACCAGCGAGGTCAGTCTGACGGGCCGCCTCCGTGACGAGAATCAGTTTTCCGGTATCGCTATTAACTCAGAAGACTACTTCCCGGAATATTTGTGCGTCCCGAATATCACGCCACACCCGACAGGAATCGGCGACTGGACTGACGGCGAACTGCTGCGCGCAGTGCGGGAAGGCATCAATATTGATGACAAGGCGATGTTCCCGATCATGCCATACCATATCTATCGGGACCTGACGGGGCTCGATGCGCTCGCCGTGATCTCCTGGATGCGCGACTTACCCCCGGTTGATGAAGTGGCGCCGCCACGCCAAGTCAAATTCCCGATGAATGTACTGGTAAATCGCTGGCCGCGGCCCGTCTTTGCCGTAAGTAAGCCACTTAACGCTGATGACGAGGTTGAATACGGCTCGTATTTGTCACATCAGGCACGCTGCAATTACTGCCACACACCGCGCTGGGGTCAGACGCTGGAGGATTCACCCAACCTGCTGATGGCGGGCGGCGTGAGCTTTATGATCGGTAAGTATGCAGTCAGATCGACTAATCTCACACCACACGAAGACGGCCTTAAGGACTGGAGTCGCGAAGCGTTTATTCGCCGCTTCAAGTCGTATGAGGATTACGATAGCAATGCGGTTAACACATGGATGAACTGGAAGGCCTACTCCGGGATGACCGAAGAAGACCTCGGTGCAATCTATGCGTATCTGCAGTCGTTACGACCGGTGCCGACACCCGGCAGCTGACGGCGAGCACTCAGCGACTCGAAGATGCTTTCAACAGGCGTGCCGCAAACGCGGCATAGCGTCGGGGCGCCAGAAACGGGTTATAGAATACAGCCCTGAGCCCGTGCTTCAGGCCGCGCAGAGCACGCCCTTCTGCAAGATAGCGATCACCTATACGCAATTCGTAGCGAGCACGAACATAACGCGCGCGGTAGGTGCCGAGTTCATTTATCAGTTCCGCATGCTTGCTGAGAAAGGTACGGTCGCATTCCTCCGAGACCTCAGCAATACCTTTGCTGGCTTCCAGAAACAATTCCACCATCGGCTCCGTGACGACGGAAATCCGATGCTGCTGCAGAATGCGCAGATAGAAGTCAACGTCTTCCAGCCGTTTCAGCGAAGTATCAAACGTTTCGATGTCTTTCAAGATATCGCGACGGAACAAAAAGGTCGGCGTCCAGATCGTGAAACGATTCATCAGGTACGCATCGGTCACGTCACCGCTGAATTTCGGCCGATACTCCGTACGCTCCTGCAAACCTCCCGCAAGGTTCACAATCGCGCCCGTGTAACTGCATGCGCAGTCACTGTCATCACCGTCGAGCAAATCGATTTGTCGCTCCAGTTTTTCCGGAAACCAGGCGTCGTCGCTGTCCAGAAACGCTATATACCTGCCGGTAGCCGCTGCGATACCGGTGTTGCGAGCAGCGGCGGCAAACTGATTGCTGTCGTGACGCAGATAGCGGATGCGTTCATCACTGTAGTCACGTATGACCTCGGCGGTGTTGTCGGTCGATGCATCATCGACGACCACGATTTCGAAGTCCTGCAAGGTTTGTGCGATGACGCTGTCGAGCGCACGCACCAATGTGTGGGCACGGTTGTAAGCAGGAATAACGACACTGACGAGCGGCATATCTGACCAGGCTGCTCAGAACAGCTTTTGCCTGGATTTGCCGGGACCGAGAAACTCTTTCCAGCGAAAGGCAAAGAACAGTGCGATTGCCACAAAGGTCGCCGCGGTCAGTTTCATCGGGCTGTTGTAACGGTACTGGATGGCACTGATAAACAAAATAAACGGGATACCGCGTAGCAACTCGGCAAAGATCTGTTTAGCGATCGTGCCGCTGGGAACGCTGCTCAGGTTCAGCAACCAGACGCTCTGCAGCGCCCAGAACACGGCCCCGGAGACGCTGTAGAGCGCGACCGCAAGTATCGGATCACCCAACAGACCACCGATACCGAGTGAAGCCACGCGGGTGGCGAACAGCGCGACATTAAATACCAGCTTTTCCTGTTGCCGTTCGAGGATGCTGTAGATCTCAGACAACGGCGAGGCTACGAACACAGCCAGCATTGACGGCGTCAACCAGGCCAGCATTTCGCCGGCGAACACCCATTGCGGGCCGAGAATCACTGAAATAAGTTCAGGTGCTGCGATGGCCACGATAATCATGGGGGTCATCGCCACACCGAGCAGCCGCCCGAAAATCGATAAACTAAGCTTGTCGAGGCGCCCTGCTGCCGCTGCATCTCGCGCAACCGGCAAATACACCTGTGCAATGGCACCGCCGAGCATCTGCACTGGCACTGACAGAATACGGTACGCGATGGAGTAAAACCCGACCCATTGCGTGACAAAGAACATGCCCAGCATGCCCGCAGGCATTTCGCGCGAGATGCTGCTGAGCGTAGAGGCTGGCGTATCGTAAACCGGAAAGCGAATAAAGCGGATCGCCTGCTCGCGAGCAACTTGCCAGTTGAGCGATCGTCGAATCAGCTCGCCGTCGTTACGCAACGTCGACAGCCCTATCGACAACACCGCTGCAAAGCGCGCAATGAACGGTCCGACTAACAAGCCACCGAGCATGCCTTGAAAACCAAGACCAAGACCCGTTTGCGTGGTGACCAGCGCGCTCGTATCCACCACCCGCGACACACTGATAGAACGGAAGTCATCACGCCGCGATTTCCAGAGTCGCAGCGCTGTCCAGACACCTGTTGCCCAGATACATAAAGGAGAAAGCTTTAACCAGAACTCGAAATCCGGCGCACCAAACAACAACGCAATGTCGCGGCCCCACACCTGAAAGGCGAACCACAGCAGCACCGATGTAATCGTGCTCAGGCCGATGCAAACGGCCAGCAAATTGACAGCTTTTTCATCACTGTCGGGCAGTACAACCGCCGCTTCATAGCGCCAGGTCACGATCGTGGCGCACGTAGCAGTCATCATGCCGAACAGCGCGAGAACGCCGAAGTCTTCGGGCGTGAACAGACGGGACAGCAGCGGAATCGCTGCGAAGGCAATGACTTTGCAGATCGTGGTGCCGGTTAGGACCGTCAGTACGCCGCGACTGAAGCGGTCATTACGGACGAATAACCCCTTCACGGGGTCAACGAATTTTGCCCACAACCAGCCCAACGAATTACTCCCGCCCCACGCGCTCGATCAGGTGGATAACGCTAACAGACTGCCCAGTTAATAGATATGACACCATAGTACAGAGACATTTGCCTACGCCGTGCTAAGCCGCCCGGTCGTCGTACGCCAGCACTGATGCAAGCCAGCGTTCGACCACTGCCACCGGCATGCCTTTGCGCCCCGCATAATCTTCGATCTGGTCGCGACCGATTTTTCCGGTCGTAAAATAACCGGACTCCGGGTGAGAATAATAAAAGCCACTCACGGCCGCGGTAGGCAGCATCGCAAAAGACTCGGTCAACGTAATACCGGCAGTGTCCTCAACATTCAGTAACGTCCACAGAGTGGCCTTTTCTGTGTGGTCGGGGCACGCAGGGTAACCGGGTGCCGGACGAATGCCGGAGTAGGCCTCCGCGATCAACTCATCGTTGCCCAGTTTTTCGTCACTGGCGTAACCCCAGTATTTTTTGCGTACCTGTTCGTGCAGCCACTCCGCACCCGCCTCGGCGAGACGGTCGGCGAGCGCCTTCAGCAGAATCGCACTGTAGTCATCGTGTTGCGCCTCGAACTCGCGCACGTGTTCATCGATACCGAGCCCGGCGGTCACGGCGAATGCACCGACGTGATCGGCCAGCCCCGTGTCAGCCGGCGCCACAAAATCTGCCAGGCATCGGTTTGCCTGTCCGTCGGGCTTCTCACGCTGCTGCCGCAGGTGATGCAGTCGCGCACGCTCTACACTGCGCGAGTCATCCGTGTACAGCACGACGTCGTCACCGACACTATTGGCGGGGAAAAAGCCGATAACCGCGCGCGCAGTTAACCAGTTTTCGCTGACGACTTTTTTCAACATCGCCCGCGCATCACGGTAGAGCGAACTGGCAGCTTCACCGACAGTGGCATCGTCAAGAATCGCGGGAAACTTGCCGTGAAACTCCCACGCGTTAAAAAACGGCATCCAGTCGATGTAGTCGACCAGTGTCGCCAACGGAATCTCAAGCTCATGAGTGCCGGGCCTCGCCGGTTGCGGCGGCTCGTAACCCTGCCATACGATCGGCTGACGATTCGCGCGCGCTTCCGCAATACTCAGGTAGGTGGTGCGATCACTGCGCCCGGCATGCCGTTCACGGCGTACCCGGCAGTCTTCTTTAATCTCTGCCACGTACCCGGCTTTGTCACGGCCGCTGATTAGCTTTTGCGCCACCCCCACAGACCGTGATGCATCTTTGACGTAGACGACGGCGCCATCGTACTCGGGGTCAATCTTTACGGAGGTGTGCGCCGGCGACGTCGTCGCTCCGCCGATTAACAGCGGCACCGAAAATTTCTGACGCGTCATCTCTCTGGCCACGTGCACCATCTCGTCGAGCGATGGCGTAATCAAACCGGACAGGCCAATCACATCCGCGTTCTCCTGCCGCGCGGTTTCGAGAATTTTCTCGCACGGCACCATCACGCCGAGGTCAATGACCTCAAAGTTATTACACTGCAGGACGACACCGACGATGTTTTTGCCGATGTCATGCACATCGCCTTTCACTGTCGCCATGATGATCTTGCCAGCTTTTTCTGCCGGCCCCTCCTGGCCCTCTTCGATGAAAGGCACAAGATACGCGACGGCTTTTTTCATGACGCGCGCAGATTTCACCACCTGCGGCAGAAACATTTTGCCGGCACCAAACAGATCGCCCACGGTGTTCATGCCGTCCATCAGCGGGCCTTCAATCACGCCTAGTGGCCGGTCAGCCCCAAGCCGCGCTTCTTCGGTGTCTTCTTCTATATAGTCATCGATACCTTTTACCAACGAATGACTGAGCCGTTCGTTGACAGGCAGCTCACGCCATTCTTCGATCACGTCGTCCTCGGCCGGGCCGCCCGCCGACTGGTATTTGCCGGCAATATCAAGCAGCCGCTGGGTAGCGTCATCGCGCCGGTTAAGAATCACGTCTTCGACCGCGTCGCGCAGCTCGGCCGGTATCTCGTCGTACACCGCCAGCTGACCGGCGTTCACAATGCCCATGTCCATGCCGGCTTTAATGGCGTGGTACAGGAACACCGAATGCATCGCCTCGCGCACCGGGTTGTTACCGCGGAAGGAGAACGACACGTTGCTGACACCACCGCTCACCATCGCACCGGACAGCTTAGCCTTAATCTCAGCCGTCGCCTCAATGAACGACACCGCGTACTCGCTATGCTCCGGGATCCCTGTCGCAACGGCGAAAATGTTCGGGTCAAAAATAATATCGGTGCCCGGGATGCCGACCTCTTCCGTCAACAAACGATAAGCGCGCTCGCAAATCCGGAACCGGTCGGCGGTAGTTTCCGCCTGACCTTTTTCATCAAACGCCATCACAACGACAGCCGCACCATAGCGCTTCAGCAATCTGGCCTGCTCAAGAAACGGCGCTTCACCTTCCTTCAGACTGATGGAGTTGACGACCGGTTTACCCTGTATACAGCGCAGCCCGGCTTCGATGACCTCCCATTTCGACGAGTCCACCATAATTGGTACTCGCGAGATGTCGGGCTCAGCAGCAATAAGATTAAGAAAACGCTGCATGGCCGCGAGCGAATCGAGCATGCCCTCATCCATGTTGATGTCGATAATCTGCGCGCCGCTCTCCACCTGCTGCCGTGCCACCTGCAGCGCGGTCGCGTAGTCGTCTTCCATGATCAGCCGTTTAAAGCGCGCGGACCCGGTTACGTTGGTGCGCTCGCCCACGTTGACGAACAGCGCGTCCTTGCCTGCATTGAAAGGCTCCAGGCCCGCGAGGCGCAGCGCCGGCTCCACCTCCGGCAATTCGCGCGGCCGATGCCGGCCCGCGGCTTCAGCAATGGCAGCGATATGCGTCGGCGTGGTGCCGCAGCAGCCGCCGACGATATTCAGAAGGCCATCCTGCATAAAGCTCTCGAGCACACCCGCCATGTATTCGGGCGTGTCGTCGTAGCCGCCAAACTCGTTGGGCAGACCTGCGTTCGGGTGCACACTCACGTGCGCGTTCGCGACCCGCGACAGCTCGGTGACGTAGGGGCGCAAATCCTCCGCGCCCAGCGCGCAGTTGAGGCCGACCGCAATCGGCCGCACGTGCGATACCGAGTTCCAGAACGCTTCGGTTGTCTGGCCTGAGAGCGTGCGGCCCGACGCATCGGTAATGGTTCCTGAAATCATCACCGGAATGTCGTCGCCGCTTTCGTCACGGTATTCCTCAACGGCAAAGATCGCGGCTTTGGCATTCAGTGTGTCGAAGACCGTCTCAATCAGTATGAGATCAGCGCCGCCTTTGACCAGTGCACGGGTGGCCTCCAGATAGGTTTCGCGCAACTCTTCAAAGGTGACGTTGCGAAAACCCGGGTCGTTCACGTCCGGCGACAAACTGGCCGTGCGGCTGGTCGGGCCCAGTACGCCTGCGACAAATCTGGGCACCCCCGTCTCTGCAGCGACCTCATCGGCCACCGCACGCGCCAGCCGTGCCGAGGTTTCGTTGAATTCGGTCACGTGCGCCTGCAACCCGTAGTCGGCGAGCGACGCCGCATTGGAGTTAAAGGTGTTGGTTTCAAGGATGTCGGCGCCGGCCAGAAGGAACTCGCGGTGAATATCGGAAATGATGGCCGGCTGCGTAATGCTCAGCAGATCGTGATTGCCGCGCAATTCAGACGGCCAGTCGCTGAAGCGCTCACCGCGATACCCGGCTTCCGACAGCTTGTGTTCCTGCACCATGGTGCCCATCGCGCCGTCGAGAATAGCGACGCGCTCACTCAGCAATGCGCGCAGTTGCGCGCGGCGGGTATTGGCATCGCTCACTGTGCATCACCCACTTGAGAGTTACCCACCTGAGAGGCGCCAACCGGCCGGACACCGAGCGCATGACAAATCGCGTACGTCAGCTCCGCGCGATTCAGCGTATAAAAATGGAATTCATTCACGCCCTCTTTTTGCAGCCGCTCACACAACTCGATCGCGACGCTTGCCGAGATCATCTGCCGGGTTTCCGGGTCATCGTCGAGACCGGCAAAGCGCTCGTGCAGCCAGGCCGGCACCCGCGCGCCGCACGCCGCGGCAAAGCGCTGCAGCGACGCGAAATTCGAAATCGGCAATACGCCGGGCACGATTGGCGCATCGATACCCGCGGCGGTTGCCAGGTCACGGAAGCGCAAATACACGTCTGCATCAAAAAAGAACTGGGTGATGGCACGGTTGGCGCCTGCGTCGAGCTTGCGCTTGAGATTGTCGAGATCGGCGATCGGACTCTTCGCTTCCGGGTGCACCTCCGGGTAAGCCGCCACGGAAATCTCAAAGTCGCCGACCTTGCGTAAACCATCTACGAGTTCGGCTGCGTAGTGATAACCGCCGGGATGGGGTGCGTAATTTTCCTGCCCCTGCGGCGGGTCACCGCGCAACGCAACGATGTGGCGCACGCCCTCGTTCCAGTAACCTTTTGCAACTTCGTCGACCTCGCCGGTGGATGCTTCCACACACGTCAGGTGCGGCGCGCCGGTGAGATTCGTTTCCTTGTTAATACGGCTGACGATGCGATGCGTGCGATCGCGGGTCGAACCGTCGGCGCCATAGGTGACCGAAACAAAGCGCGGCTGCAGCGGCGCGAGGCGCTCGACGGTATTCCACAATGTCGTTTCGCTTTTCTCGGTCTTGGGCGGAAAAAACTCGAACGAAACCAGAGGTACAGTTGCTGCGCTCATGATGAGGTATCCAGGTTGTTGTCGGGTTGCTCGCTATAGCTACCCATTTCAATAGTGGGCACTGCAGTCAGCAGCGCAAAACCGGGCAGACGCCCGGCCAGATCGCGGCGACGGCCGGCACGCAGGCCGACCTCCGCCAGCATGACGGCCAGCTGATTTTCAGCCAGACCGCCGAGACCGTGGCCGGAACGCAGGCCGGCACTGACCGGACCGAAGCGGTCCAGCACAATCAGCCGGCCCTGTAACGCACCACCCGAACGGCGCATGACACGCGCCGCTTCGGCGAGCGCCGGCCGCGGATCATCAGTGAGTGACAACACCTGATCCAGCAACACCGTGTCGAACTGCTGATCCGTAAACGGCAAATCAAACATATCGCCGCGGCGAATCGTGCAGTGAGTCAGCCCGGCGTCACGGACACGCGTGCGGGCCACGACCCGCATCGCTTCAGAAATGTCGACACCCGTTGCGGCGCGCGCACGTTTCGCCAGATGGCAAAACACGGCACCGGTACCCACACCGATATCCAGCAGGTCACCGACGTCGCCAGCTATTTCATCCAGCGCCATCGCAAGATCATTATCGGAAGCCAGCCCGGGGATCAGCGCTTTGCCCGATTCCACCAGCACTGACTTGTCCGACCAGGCAGCACTCGCGCGGGAGCGGCGCGTGGTATCCATGCGCTCTGCGTCAGCCAGCAAGGTCGGCTCCTCCGCGGGCATTCTGCCGATCAGCACGGCGATGAAGCCACGCACCGAGACATCATCGGGCAGCCGGTAATAAACACTCTGGCCATCACGAAACTTGTCGGCCAGACCTGCGTCACTCAGGATTTTCAGGTGGCGGGACACCCTCGGCTGGCTCTGCTCCAGCACCTCAACCAGCTCACCCACGGTCGCTTCGCCGCCGGCCAAAAGGGCAAGCAGGCGCAGCCGCGTAGGGTCCGCGGCCGCCTTGAGCGCGTTGACTGAGGCATTGAGAGACATAATGGAGGCTTAATATAAGGATTTCTTTATATTTGTAAAGGGGATGGGTCACGGAACCCAATCGGATGACGCGGCGCGGTCATCCCGTCATATACTTGAGCCCAGGGTTCATCGGACCGATGGATTGATCAACCACCCAGTCAGGAACTATCGAATGAAAGCACTTACCGCATTAGCAATGACAGCGCTGTTATTCCCCGCGCTCGCATCGGCCGTGGATTCACTGAACTACCGCTATTCCGAACTCAGCTACACATCCGGAGATCTCGACGCCCCGGGTGGGGATATCGATGCCGACGCGATCTCACTGTTCGGATCGTACGCGATCAACGACAAACTGGCGGTGACCGCAGGCATCTCCAGCGGTGAAATCGAAACCGGCGAACTTGCGCTGATCGGCGATGACACTGACACCAAAGGAATATCGTTCGGCCTGGTGCCACACTACCCGCTGTCCGATAAGACCGACGTGCTGATGCCGGTCGCGATTCAGTGGTCGGAAGCCGAGGTCGGCAGTGTCAAGGAAGATGACATCGGCTTCTCAATCGGTGCCGGCGTCAGGTCTCTGGTGACGGAACTGATAGAGCTGGAGGCTGGTGTCGACTACGTCGACGTCGGTGACGAATCGGATACGGTTGTGAGCGGCAGCGTTCGCTTGCACGCGACCGATACGCTTTCCATCGCTGTCGGTGGTTCGCATGCCGATGACGTTGACTCGTATTTCGTCAGGGGTCGAGTCGCATTCTAGAGTTTCTGCAACTCACATAAACAAAGCCCCGCTGGTCTGTTGCGACCAGCGGGGCTTTTTTTGTTCTGAATCAGGAATCAGAATCGGTAATGCGCGCCCAATTGCGTGGTGAATACGCTCTGGTCTGCTGAGGAACTCAGGCTGTCGTCTTCATAGACGTAGACATCCAGATAGGCACCCACTGTCAGTTGCGGCGTTGCGTAGAAACGTAAGCCGCCGCCAAGCGACACCACACCGCCGTCATCGCTGCCGCAACAATCCGTATCCAGGTCAATCACGCCGGCGCCAATCTGCCCGACGATTTCCCAGCCACCGTTCCTGCTGCCGACGGGCCACGCGCCTACCGCATGCACGGTTACGGCATCGAGACTGAATTCGACGGTGCTGAGTCCGGTAACGCTGTACTCACCGAGATTGGAAACACGGAGCTCAATCGCAGCAGTCGGCACAAGCTGATAGCCAAACGCGATAGTGGCCGACGTATCGTTGTCGTCAAGATCAAGCCCGTCATACGCATCATCGTCTTCAAACGAAGTCGCTCCGACGGTGCCACCGATATAAAAACCACTGCCATAGTCACTCGCGATGGCCGTGTTCATCAGCATGACGATTGCCATGATGCTGGCGCCGATGAGTTTTTTCATGGTTGTGCTCCCGTTCAGGTTGTCACATTAACAGCAATAAAAAGGCGCTGCGTTACTTGTAGACCATCCGCGCATTACAACGTTCAATGCACCTGTTTACCGGAACTGCCACTCAGCTCAGCGGCCATCGCGAACACGCGCTCCGATCCGACCTCGTAGGCCTGATTGCAAAACTCACAACGCACTTCGACGGTATTTTGTTCGCTGACGAGATCAACCAGCTCATGCGGCCCGAGCATGCGGAGCATGTTTTCAATGCGCTCCATCGAACAGTCACAATGAAATTCGACCGGATCGGCATCGAACAACCGAATGTCTTCTTCCGGGAACACGGCCGAGAGCAAGGTTTCATCGCCGAGCCGGCTCATGCGCATGACGTCGAGCCCTTGTATCGCGCTCGTTAACCGCTGCCAGCCACCGCCGCCGCTCACGCGTTCCGGCAGCGCCTGCAACATCAGCCCCGCAGCGCGCTCTTCATCTGCGGCCAGTAAAAACACCGTCGGCAACTGCACTGACTGGCGGTAGTAAAGCTCAAGGCAGGCGGCCAGATCGATCTCTGACAAGGGCACGATGCTCTGATAACGATCATGATCCTTGCCGGACTCGACCGTGATACACAACGCACCACCGTCAACAAGCTCCGTGAACGTGTGCGGGAGGTCATCGCCGAAGTGCGCCAGGCCGCGCACCCGCAACTGGTTGTCACACTGCAGAACCAAAAGCCGCACGTGTGCACCGCCCTGCACCTGCAGGGTCATTCGCCCGTGAAATTTAAGATTACGCCCCAGCAAGGTTGTTGCAGCCAGCGATTCGCCGAGCAATGCCACGACTTCAGCCGGATAGTCTTCAGCAGTGCGCAGTTCCTGCCAGACGCTATCGAGCCTGACAATACTGCCGCGAATCTCTTCCTTCTCGAACAAAAAACGGCGCAGCGTATCGTTGTCGTCTGCCATGGTCGTAGTGCGCGACTCAGCCCTTCAGCTTGTCACGTAGCAGTTGATTCACCTGGCCGGGGTTGGCCTTGCCCTGAGTAGCCTTCATGACCTGGCCGACGAAAAAGCCAAGCACCTTGTCTTTACCTTCACGGAACTGCTGCACCTGTTCCGGGTTGTTGGCAATGACCTCGTCGACAACAGCTTCGATCGCACCGGTGTCTGTAATCTGCTTCAGGCCTTTGGCTTCGATAATGTCATCCGCGCTGCCCTCACCCGCCCACATCGCGGCGAAAACTTCTTTCGCGATTTTTCCGGAAATTGTGTTGTCACTGATACGGTTTATGAGCAGCGCGAGTGCGTCTGCATCCACACGGGACTCTGTGATCTCGATTGCGTCTTTGTTGAGTGCGCCGCCCAATTCACCCGCCACCCAGTTCGCCGCCAGTCGCGCGTCCGCTTTGTCTGCAACCGCCTCAAAAAAGTCCGCGGTCGCGCGCGATGAGGTCAGCACCTCCACGTCGGCGGCTTTCAGGCCGTACTGTTCGATAAACCGGGTCGCTTTCGCCTGCGGCAGCTCGGGCATCCCGGCTTTCACCTGCTCCAGGAACTCCGGGCTGATTTCTACAGGCAGCAGATCCGGGTCGGGGAAGTAGCGGTAGTCGTTCGCCTCTTCCTTACTGCGCATCGAACGCGTTTCATCTTTGTCCGAATCGTACAGTCGTGTTTCCTGCACCACTTCGCCACCGTCTTCCAGCAGATCGATCTGCCGTTCGACCTCAAAGTCGATGGCTTTCTCGACGAAGCGGAACGAGTTCAGGTTTTTGATCTCGGCACGCGTGCCGAACTCAGCCTGACCCACCGGCCGCACCGAGACATTGGCATCACACCGGAAAGAACCTTCCTGCATATTGCCGTCGGAGATTCCCAGGTAGCGCACGATCTGATGTATCCGCCGCATGTAGTTGACGGCCTCTTTCGCGGAACGAATATCGGGCTCCGACACGATTTCCAGCAGCGGCGTACCCGCGCGGTTCAGATCGATACCGGTTTTGCCCGCCATGTTTTCGTGCAGTGACTTGCCCGCATCTTCTTCCAGATGAGCACGGGTGATGCCGACTCGCTTAACACTGCCGTCATCGAGCGTCAGATCAATGTGGCCATGCTCGACGATCGGCAGTTCGTACTGACTGATCTGATAGCCCTTCGGTAAGTCAGGATAAAAGTAATTCTTGCGCGCAAAGACAGAACGCGGCGCCACGGTCGCATCGACGGCCATGCCGAACTTGGCCGCCATCACCACCACGTCTTTGTTCAGCACCGGCAACACGCCCGGATAACCGAGCGTAACGAGGTCCGCCTGAGTATTCGGTGCAGCGCCGTAGGCCGTTGATGCGCCGCAGAAAATCTTTGATTCAGTCGCGAGCTGCGCGTGAACCTCAAGGCCGATAACCACTTCCCACTGCATCAGCCGGCACCCCCCGGCGCGCGCGTATGCCAGTCGGTCTGTTGCTGATACAGGTGGGCGAAATTCAGCACCGATGCCTCGTCGAACAACGAACCGATCAACTGCAAGCCGACCGGCAGACCGTCGACGAGACCACAGGGGACGGAGATGCCCGGCAGGCCCGCAAGGTTCGCCGAGACTGTGTAGATGTCGTTCAGGTACATCTGCACGGGGTCATCCACTTTTTCACCGAGCCCGAAGGCCGGTGTCGGTGTTGTGGGACCGGCGATCACGTCCACTTCAGCAAAACATTTCGCCATGTCGTTGCTGATGAGTTGGCGAACTTTTTGTGCTTTGAGGTAGTACGCGTCGTAATACCCTGCCGACAGCACATAGGTGCCGGTCATGATGCGGCGCTTAACCTCGTCACCGAAGCCTTCCGACCGCGTGTTCTTATAGTGCGATTCAATATCGTCCGCGTTCTCAGCGCGGTAACCGAAACGGATGCCGTCGTAGCGAGACAGATTGCTCGATGCCTCGGCCGGCGCCACCACGTAGTAAGTCGGCACCGCCAGTGACAGGTTCGGCAGATGCACATCGACAATCTCGGCGCCGAGTTCGCGGTACACATCGAGCGCGGCATGCGTCGCCGCGGCGACGTCGTCATCCAGACCGTCGAAATACTCGGTGGGCACACCGATCTTTTTGCCCGCGACAGAATCGGCCAGCGTTGCCATGTAGTCCGGTACCGGCGCTTCCGAGCAGGTTGAATCCCGCTCATCAAAGCCGGCCATCAGCTGCGTGATCAGCGCACAGTCTTCGGCGGTCAGTGCCAGTACGCCCGCCTGATCCAGGCTGGAGGCGAAGGCGATCATGCCGTAACGCGAAACCCGCCCGTAAGACGGCTTGAAACCGGTAATGCCGCACAGGGCCGCAGGCTGGCGCACTGAGCCACCGGTATCAGTACCGGTCGCCATGGGCACAAGTCCGGCCGCCACGGCCGCGGCAGAACCGCCGGAAGAGCCGCCCGGCGATCGGGCGGGATCCCAGGGGTTTCTGACCGGCCCGAAATAACTGGTCTCATTGGACGAACCCATCGCGAATTCGTCCATATTGGTTTTGCCGACACACACCATGCCAGCCGCATTCAACCGCTCGACGACCGCGGCGTCGTAAGGTGACACGAAGTTGTCGAGCATGCGCGAACCGCAGGTGGTTTTGATTCCCGCAGTACAAAAGATGTCTTTCTGTGCAATCGGCACGCCGGTTAACGGGCCGGCCTTGCCCGCTGCCCGCGCCGCATCGGCCGCGTCTGCAGCTGCCAGCGCCGCATCCCCGGTCACGGTGATAAACGCGTTGAGCGCCCCATCCTGCGTGCTGATGCTGCCCAGCGCCGCTTCGGTGAGGGAGCGGCTGCTGGTTTCACCGGCAGCCAGTAG
Source organism: Gammaproteobacteria bacterium (assembly GCA_013001905.1). GTDB lineage: Bacteria > Pseudomonadota > Gammaproteobacteria > Steroidobacterales. The sequence continues at coordinate 17,216 of JABDLC010000123.1, forward strand.
GCGCGCCATCTCTGCAATTGTAAGCCGCTGATCTGCCACGCTATTTACTCAACCACGCGCGGTACGACGTACAAGCCATCCTGCGTCTCTGTCGCGTTCTTCTGGAATCGATCACGTTGATCCGACTCGGTGACGGCATCGGCACGCAGTCGCTGGGCCATGTCGAGAGGATGCGCCATCGGCACCAGGTCACCGGTGTCCGCTGACTCAAGCGCATCGATAAAGCCGATAATCTTGTCCAGCTTGTCGGTATAGGCAGGAATTTCTTCCTCGCTCACTTCGAGGCGAGCGAGATGAGCGATGTACTCAATGTCCTTGCGCGTAATACTCACGGAATGGGTCCGAAATCAGGTACTCGCAGCGGCCCGCGGGGTCACACTGCTGAAAGGCGCGTAATCATACACCCGCAGTTGCCCAAAATCCCCCTCGTTGCTAGAGTACGCCCGACTTAATAAGCCTGTACTCTAGCTGGATTCAGGCGTCTGCCGAAGGGCTCCCCGATGCTCAAAAACCTGCTGGGTTATTTCTCGAACGATCTGTCGATCGATCTGGGAACGGCCAATACTCTTATATATCTGCGCGGCCACGGCATCGTGCTCAATGAGCCGTCGGTGGTAGCCATCCGCGAGGATGTCGGCGGCCGCAAGAGCGTGGCAGCGGTCGGCACCGAAGCCAAAAACATGCTGGGCCGCACGCCCGGCAACATTACGGCCATCCGCCCGATGAAAGACGGCGTGATCGCCGATTTCACCGTCACCGAGAAAATGCTCCAGCACTTTATAAAGAAGGCGCACGGTGACCGCTTCTTCCGCCCCAGCCCGCGAGTCGCCGTCTGCGTGCCGTATGGCTCGACGCAGGTGGAACGCCGCGCGATCAAGGAATCCGCCGAGGGCGCGGGCGCGCGCAAAGTTTTTTTAGTCGATGAACCGATGGCCGCTGCAATCGGTGCCGGCATGCCCGTGCACGAAGCGCGCGGCTCGATGGTGCTCGACATCGGCGGCGGCACCTCTGAGGTCGCAGTGATATCGCTGAACGGCATTGTCTATGCTGCATCGGTGCGCATCGGCGGTGATCGTTTTGATGAAGCAATTCTCAATTATGTGCGACGCAATTACGGCATCCTTATCGGCGAAGCAACGGCCGAACGCATCAAGCACGAGATCGGTTCAGCCTACCCGGGCGATGAAGTGAAAGAAATCTCGGTGCGTGGCCGCAACCTTTCCGAAGGCGTGCC
>JABDLC010000142.1 GCA_013001905.1 Gammaproteobacteria bacterium
GGTACACGCCGTTGCCATCAACCGGATTGTCGAGCGGCAAATCGTTGGCAAGCCCGGCAGCAAAGTCATCGTGACCATGGCCCGGTGCGATGTGCACTGCGCCGGTACCTGTTTCGAGGGTGACGAAGTCGGTATTGATGACCGGCACCTGCCGATCGTAAAACGGATGCTGCAGTTTCAGTCCCTGCAGCGCACTGCCCGGAAATTCAGCCAGCACCTGACTGCTGCTCGCGCCGTAGCGCGTTAGCGCCTCCTCGGCGAGTGCTTCAGCCAGCACCAACAAATGACGAGCGTTGTCGATTTCAGCCTCGACCAACACATAAGCAAGCTCCGGCCCGAGCGCCACGGCCTGGTTGGCCGGTAAGGTCCAGGATGTCGTTGTCCAGATCGGAATCGCCGCCGGTAATCCCTCTTCCGACACCCGGGTCTTCTCGCTGGAGCCGATACGCTCAAACAACTCTCCGCTGTCGATCACCTGAAACCGCACGTCTATCGCGTATGAGGTTTTGTCCTGGTACTCGACTTCTGCTTCGGCCAGCGCCGAACCGCAATCCAGACACCAGTGCACCGGCTTGTAACCGCGCTGCAGATGCCCCTTATCAATGATCTTTGCGAAGCCGCGCACCTGGGCCGCTTCGAAACCGGGGTCCATCGTCAGGTACGGGTTGTCCCAGTCGCCCAGCACGCCCAGTCGCTTGAAATCCTCGCGCTGGCTGTCGACCTGGCGCGCCGCGTAGTCCCGACATGCCTGACGGAACTCACGGGCGTTCAGTTTCGTCCCGACTTTGCCCTTCTTTTTTTCCACCTGCAGCTCAATCGGCAGGCCGTGGCAATCCCAACCCGGAATGTACGGCGCATCAAAGCCCATCAGCCCGCGCGACTTCACCACGATATCTTTCAGGACTTTATTGACCGCGTGGCCGAGATGAATCTGACCATTGGCATACGGCGGACCGTCAACCAGCGTAAAGGGATCGCGGCCCTTGGCTTGCGCCCGGATCTGCCCGTACAGATCTTCATCCAGCCAACGCTGCAGCATCTTCGGCTCGCGCTGCGCCAGATTGGCTTTCATCGGAAACGCCGTTTGGGGCAAGTTAATCGTTGTCTTGTAGTCAGTCACAGCCAAATATCAGTTGTTGTGTAGTCTGGTGAACGTGATGTCAGGCGCGAAGCATCGCCCGGGCCTCCGCCGCATCGCGGAACATCTGTTCCTTCAGCGACTCCAGATCCGGAAATTTCTCTTCGTCACGCAGCTTGGCGACGAATTCTACCTGTATCTGGGCACCGTAAATATCCCTGTCGAAGTCAAAAATATGCACTTCGAGCAGCGGCTCCACGCCATCAACTGTCGGCCGCGTGCCAACGCTGGCAACGCCGTTCAGCCATTTGTCACCATCAGCACCACCGACACGCACGGCAAAGATGCCCCGCACCGGGCTCAGCATGCGCTTAAGGCGCACGTTGGCCGTCGGCATACCGAGCGTGCGACCCAGCTTCTCGCCCTCGACCACCTGACCGGACATACGGTAAGGACGACCCAGCAACTCCGCGGCACCTGCGCAGTCGCCATCGCGTAACCGTTCGCGCACCAGTGAACTGGCAACCCGGACATCACGCTCAATGACACTGCCCACCTGCTCGACCGTGAATCCCTGCTCCGCACCGCGACGCTGCAAGTCCGCCACGCTGCCGCTGCGCTTATGCGCAAAGCGAAAATCATCACCGATGACCATGTGCTGCAATCCCGTCAGTCGCACGAGGAACTCATCAATAAACTCATCAGGCGTCTGTCGCGACAGCTCCCGGTTAAAGCGCGGGCAGAAGAAGACATCAATGCCGATCTCATCGAGCGCCATGAACTTCTCGCGCATGCACATCAGTCGCGCCGGTGGGTTATCCGGGATAAAAAATTCTTTAGGCGTCGGGTCGAACGACATCACTAATGCCGGCAAACCGAACTCGCGGGCTTTGACCAGAACGCGATCAAGTATGCGGCGATGCCCGATATGCAAACCGTCAAACGCACCGATGGTTGCCACGCAGCCATCGGCGAGCTCAGGAATTCTGTGCCTGGGTTTCCGGATCAGTCGCATGGCGGCTATTGTAGGCGGTTACGATCAAGTCGCAGCATGTGCGGCCTGATTCCCGTCGCGAACAACACCGCGATATAGACCAGCGCACCGCCGACAACCGCGATCGTCAGCCGACCGACATTGTCGAGCAGATCTGATTCGAGCCACACTGGCAGTTGCGGCACCGTGTAAGAAAGCAACATCGCCATTACCGCGACGGCGGTGGTTACACGTACGAGAAATTTGCCCCAGCCGTCTCTGTGACGAATAACGCCGTCACGCCGCAGACCCCGATACAGCAGACCTGCATTAAGAAACGAACTGCACGAGGTGGCCAGCGCCAGACCGGCGTGAGCACCCTCAATGCCTGACAGATACCACGGCACCACGAAGGCCACGTTTAACCCCATGTTGGCAACCAGCGCGATAATGCCGATCCGCACCGGTGTTTTGGTGTCCTGCCGCGCGAAATAGCCGGGCGCCAGTACCTTCACGAGAATGAAGCCGAGCAGGCCGAACGAATACGCCATCAATGAAATCGTGGCCATATCGACGTCAGCCACCGTAAAGCGGCCGCCGTAAAAAATAGTGGTCAGCGCCGGGCCTGCCAACATGAACAAACCCACCGCCGATGGCAGCGCGATCACGATGACAATGCGCAGCGCCCAGTCGAGCATCGCCGCAAACCCTTCGGTCGATTTGCTTGCGAACTCGCGCGACAGATTCGGCAGGATGACAGTCGCCAGCGCAATGCCGAACACGCCCAGCGGAAATTCCATGAGCCGGTCGGAGTAGTACAACCAGCTGATACTGCCGGTCACCAGAAATGAGGCCAGCAGCGTATCGAACAGAATATTGATTTGCGCCACCGACGAACCAAAAATGGCGGGCAGCATCAGTTTGGCGATGCGCTGCACGCCCTCATCTCGCCAGCCCCAGCGCGGCCTGGGCAGCATACGCACCCGCGCCAGTGACGGCAGCATGAACAGCAATTGCACAACGCCCGCCACAAAGACACCGATAGCTAACACGATGCCGGGTTGTTCAAAGTTCGGTGCCACCCATGCCGCGAACACGATCAGCACGACGTTCAGCAGCACCGGCGCAAATGCCGCGGCGGCGAAACGCTGATAGGTATTCAGAATCGCGCCCGCCAGCGCCGTGAGCGACACGAATAATAAATAAGGGAAGGTAAAACGCAGCATCTCGACCGCGAGGTCGTACTTTTCTGCCGACACCGCATCGGGATTCAACAACCAGCCGGCACCGGCGAAGCCGATCAGTACAGGCGCGGCCACCACACCGATGGCGGTAAACACGAACAAAACAAGCCCGAGTGTGCCCGCCACTTTGTCTGCGAGCGCCTGCACATCTTCGCGGGTTCGTTGCTGGTCATACTCAGCAAACACCGGCACAAAGGACTGCGAAAACG
>JABDLC010000147.1 GCA_013001905.1 Gammaproteobacteria bacterium
GGGCAAGATGTTCGGTCAGCCGGCGACGGGCCCCATCGCTGCCGTGCGCGAGAAGCGCGAGTATTGGGAAATCCTGATGAAGTTTGTTGTGGATGAGATGGCGCGGGGCACGGCCGCGGATGCGGTCGCCGATAAACTGCTCGCATCTGCAGAGTTTAAAACCGAATTTCTTGATCGCATGGATCCCCGCGGCTGGCAGCCGTCAGAGATGCGGATTCTGGTGCGCCGTGTTGCCACTTACACTGAAACGGGTCGCTGAGACCAGTCCACACCAGAGAACACTATGACGAACTGGAAAGACAAGAAAGATCAGCCCGAGATCGTCCCGAAGTTCATGAACTGGCTCGAGAAGCGCAACCCGCACGAGCCCGAGTTCCATCAGGCTGTGTATGAGGTGGGGGTCAACGTGCTGCCGTTTCTGCGCAAGCATCCGGAGTACATGGACGCCGCGATCTTCGGCCGGCTCACCGAACCCGATCGCATTATTAGTTTTCGCGTCGCCTGGGAAGATGATGAGAGCAAAGTGCAGATCAATCGCGGCTACCGCGTGCAGCACTCTAACGCCGTGGGGCCGTATAAAGGCGGCATCCGGTTTCATCCGAGCGTCAACCAGAGCATCCTCAAGTTTCTGGCCTTCGAGCAAACCTTTAAGAACAGCCTGACCGGGCTGCCGATGGGCGGCGGCAAGGGCGGTTCTGATTTCAACCCGAAGGGTAAGTCAGACCGCGAAGTGATGCGCTTTTGTCAGGCTTTCATGACCGAACTGCACCGCCACATCGGCGAAGATACGGACGTGCCGGCCGGCGACATCGGTGTGGGTACGCGTGAAGTCAGTTACATGTTCGGCCAGTACAAGCGGCTGGAGAATCGTTTCGCGGGTGTGATGACGGGCAAGGGCTTGTCGTTCGGCGGCAGTCAGATCCGTATCGAGGCGACCGGCTACGGCACCGTCTACATGATGGAGGATATGCTGAAGACGCACGGCCACTCGATCGACGGTAAGACGGTGACGGTCTCCGGCTCCGGCAACGTCGCGCAGTATGCGGTGGACAAACTGATCGAGCTGGGCGCGAAGCCCGTCACGATGTCGGACTCGTCCGGTTTCGTGCACGACCCGGACGGTTTTGATTGCGAGAAGCTGCAGTGGGTGCAGGCGCTCAAAAACGAGCGTCGCGGCCGGATCTCGGAATATGCGGATGAGTTCGGCGTGAAGTTTTATGAAGGCAAGCGCCCGTGGGGAATTAAGTGTGATCTGGCGCTGCCGTGTGCGACCCAGAACGAGATCAATGCCGATGATGCTCGCACGCTGATCGACAACGGCTGCATTGCTGTGGCCGAGGGCGCCAACATGCCGTCCGAGCAGGATGCCATCGATGCGTTTCAGGAAGCGAAGGTGTTGTTTGGGCCCAGTAAGGCCGCCAATGCCGGCGGCGTGGCGGTGTCAGGCCTGGAGATGTCACAGAACAGCATTCGTGTGTCGTGGAGCCGCGACGAGCTCAACAAGCGGCTGCGCGAAATCATGCTGGAGATCCATGACCGCTGCGAAGAGCACGGCCGCGAGAGCGACGACTACGTCAACTATCTCAAAGGCGCCAACGTCGCCGGGTTCATCAAAGTCGCAGACGCCATGCTGGCGTACGGCGTGATGTAGGCACGACCATCATGCATCGCGTACGTTGCATGCACAGTGACACTGCTGCCGGCGGCAGGGCGGACGTGCACTGGAGTGAAGAGCCTCCGAAGAAATCCATTAAGGCTGACTGCGTGCAGGTCTTTGTCACGCCCGTCGATAACGAGTTCCGCGCCGAGAGTTATTCAATCAATGGTAAGCGCATCCAGTTTTGCGGGCACGGTTCGCTCGCGGCTGCGTGGGTGGCGTTTAGCGAGCACGCACCCGCTGCGGCCACGCTGAATTTTTTCAATGCGAATCAGAGCTGGCAGGCACGTCGCGTCGGCGATGAGATCACGCTGGTATATGCGCGCCCGCGGTTCCGGCCATGCGTTGTTCCGGAATTTGCGTCGGGCGCTCTCGGCACGCAGCCACAGGCAGCGGCAGTGGTGGGCGATGACACCGGTTATCTGATTTTGCAGTTTCCGGATGCGGAGTCGGTGCGGTCGCTGCAGCCGGACCCGGATGCGATCATGACCGCATCCCAACGCGCACTCATCGTCACGGCCAGCGAGTCCAGTGCGGATTTCGTATTCCGCTACTTCGCACCTCAGTACGGTGAACCCGAGGATGCGGCTACAGGCTCCGCAGCGGTGCAGCTGGCCGCCTACTGGGGGGCGAAGCTGCCCTCCGAAGAGTTCCATGTGCGGCAGCTCTCGCACCACGGTGCGGAGATGCACGTGACCTGTGGGGGTGATGAGGTCGCTTTGACCGCACCAGTCGCGTATCGTTAACGCACATGAGCCTGGCTCAACAACAATTAGAACAAAGCCTCGCTGAGCGTTTCACGCTCGTACGTGATGCCAGCACCGACTTGAGTGCCGGCCTGACGCCCGAAGACTGCAATCTGCAGGCGATGCCGGAAACGAGTCCGCTGAAGTGGCATCTCGCCCACACGACCTGGTTTTTTGAAACCTTCGTGCTGGCAGAGTTTGTGCCCGGTTATCAGTCGGTTAACCCGCTTTACGCTGTGCTGTTCAACTCCTATTACAACGGCGTTGGCGAGCAGTTCCCGCGCCCTGAGCGCAGCGTACTGTCGCGGCCGTCGCTCGACGAGGTGCTGAGCTACCGCCGGCAAATTGATGCGGAAGTCATCGGCTTGCTCGGCCAGTTAAGCCACGCCGAAACTGAACAAGTGGAAGCACGTATAGAGCTCGGCCTGCATCACGAAGCGCAGCATCAGGAACTGATGTTGACTGACATTAAATACTGTCTCTTTCAAAACCCGTTGCTGCCCGCCTACCGTGAGCATGAGTCATCGGCAAAAAGCGAAGCGGCGACGCTCGAGTTAATCGAGTGCGCCGGCGGTCAGTTGCAAATCGGTCATTCGGGCACTGACTTCTGTTTTGACAACGAATTGCCGCGGCACACGGAATTCGTTGCGCCGTTTCGCATGGCGAATCGTCTTGTCACCAATGGCGAGTTTCTGGAATTTGTCGAAGACGGCGGTTACCGCAATCCTGAACACTGGCTGTCGGATGGCTGGCACGAAGTTACGGTCAACAACTGGCGGCAACCGCTGTACTGGGGTCACGTCGATGGCCAGTGGCTGGAATACACACTGAACGGACTGCAGCCGCTGGATCTGCATGCGCCTGTATCGCACGTGAGTTATTTTGAAGCGCAGGCCTATGCCAGCTGGGCCGGCTTGCGGCTGCCCACTGAAGCCGAGTGGGAGAGCGTGGCTCAGGGCGTGGGTATCCCCGCCGCAGCCAATCTTGTCGACAGCGATCGTCTGCACCCCGCAACGGCCGCGGCCGGTTCCTTCTCACAGCTGTACGGCGATTGCTGGGAATGGACGCAGAGCGCCTACCTGCCATACCCCGGTTACGAGCCGTTGCCGGGTGCCGTGGGCGAGTATAATGGTAAATTCATGAGCGGGCAGATGGTCCTGCGCGGTGGTTCCTGTCTGAGTCAGGCTTTTCACATCCGATCGAGTTATCGCAATTTCTTTTATGCGCGCGACCGCTGGCAATGCAGCGGAATCCGTCTCGCCGCCAATCAATAAAACGTTTACTACTATGCCTCTATCTCAACCCGTAGCGACGGTGGATGCCGTCGAACTAGAAATTATGACCGGCCTCGCGCGTACGCCGAAGCAGATCTCGCCCAAGTATTTTTACGATCAGCAGGGCTCCGAACTGTTTGATGCGATCACGGAACTCGATGAGTACTACGTGCCGCGTGTCGAAAAAGAAATCTTCAGCGCGCATCGCGACGCCATCTGTGAAGCGATTGGCGAGGGCGTCACGCTGGTGGAGCCCGGCGCCGGCTCCTGTGAAAAGGTGAAGTGGCTGCTGCCGGATCTCGAGCCCTCGGCCTATGTGCCGATGGATATCTCGGGTGAACATCTGCAGGCGAGTGCGTCTGCGCTGAAAGCAGAGTTTGATGAGCTGACGGTGATGCCGCAAGTGTGCGATCACACGCAGGGCATTGATCTCGAACTGCCTGTCGAAGACGCGCCGCCGGTGTTCTTTTACCCCGGCTCGTCAATCGGCAATTTCGAGCCTGACGTCGCCGTCGACTTCCTGCGCGACATGCGTGCGCAGATGAACGGTGACGGCGGCCTGCTGATCGGTGTGGATGCCAAAAAAGACACCGACGTGCTGCACGCCGCTTACAACGACGCCGAGGGCGTGACCGCGCAGTTCAACCTCAACGTGCTGGACAACCTGAACAATCTGCTGGGCGGTAATCTCGACAGCGACAAGTTTGAACACCATGCGCTGTATAACGATGAGCAGGGCCGCATTGAAATGCACCTGCGCTGTACCGAAGCGCATGCCGCGCGGCTTGCCGGCCATACCATTCGCTTCGCAGATGGTGAGCTCGTGCACACCGAGAACTCGTATAAGTATCACCCTGAAGAGTTCGTGGAGCTGGCCGAGCAGGCCGGTTTCGAGCAGAGTCAGTTGTGGCAGGACAACCGCGGCTGGTTCTCGGTGCTGTACTTCGAGCCGGCCTAAGGCGACTCAGCTAAGAACGATTGTAAGAACAATTACCAGTGGCCCGTGTTCGGGCCGCCTTTCCACGGGCCGACGATGTTATCGGTCACCCAGCCGCCGTAGAAGCCGCCGTCCTGCGGCCGCACCCGTTCGTCGTCGATGTAGCATTCCACGCGGCCCGGGTAAAAACACAGCCAGCCGCCAATGCTGCTGAACGCCGGCGTCGGGTCGGGGTAACTCCAGCCAATTGAAATAGATGTGTCGGCGGCCAGTGCCCAGTATTCGGCCGCGCCTTTCCACTCACAGTAGGAACTGCCGGCGACACGCTGCAGATGCTCGAAGCGGATGTCTTCCGGCGGTATGTACACCGTTGGCGGGCTCGCGGTTTCGAGCACGCGTAGGGTTGCTGTGCTGCTGGCAATGATCTCTGACCCTGACCGTACTTCAACGCGCTGTGCGCAACTGACCAGTGCAGGCGGACGCGGGTAGTCCCAGACGGATTCCTGCTGCGCATCCGGTTTGTCGGCGAAGTCGGGGCGGTGCTGACCGGTGTATGTCCACATGCTTAATTATTCGCCGGACTGCGTGAAAAGGATGTGCGAAAAAAATGTGCAGAATTACCGCTGCGTCGCGCGCTGAAACAGCACGGTGGCCACGATGCCGAGCAGCGCCACGGTGGTGACGAGCGCAAACAGATCCTGGTGGCCCGGAGCGCCGGGCGAGCGGTCCAGCAGCCAGCCCATGAGCGGGCCCATGAACACGTCCGGCGTGTAGCCGATCACCGACACGAAACCCACCGCGGTGCCGGTGACGGCGAGCGGCACTTTGCCTTCGCGCATGATGGCGAAATACAGCCCGCGCAGTGCAAAGATGCCGAGGCTGGTCGTGATCACGATCAGCATGAACAGCAGGGCGGTGCCCTGCAGCATGATGCCGGAGGCCAGCACTGAACTGCCGGTGGCCAGCAGTATGAAACTGACCAGCGTCATGCGGACGGTGCCGAGGCGATCCGCCAGTAAGCCTGCCGCCACCGCTGCAATCGGCCGTATCCACAGAGAGACCGTGCCTACCTGTGCCGACTCGGCTTCATTCATGCCGAGCACTTCGTTCGCATACAGTGCGAAGTCGTCAATCGAGCGGAAGCCGACATAGGCGCACAAAACGATTAGCGCCTGCAACCAGACAGTCGGCATGGCGAACACATGCTGAATGTCGTGCAGTGCGATGCGGGGCTTTTTAACCCTTTGTTGGTTGTCGGATCGGCCTGCCGGCAATACAAACCAGGTGAGTACAGCGGTTGCCAGCGTGATAGCAAACAGCATCAGGATGACTTGCTTGAGCGCATCGGTGCGTTCATCGAGACTCGCGAGGTTCGGGTCGACCGGCAGCAGGCCGGCAAACACCATGACCAGGATCGATGCGGTGATCGCGGCGAGCAGTCCGCGGCCGCCGTCGAGTAAGCCGAACGCAGTGCCCTGCGCATCGTCGCCACCCCATTCACGCGTGGCACGGATCAAGGGCGCCCAGAGCAGGGCAATGGTGGTCACGCCCCACCAGGCGTACAGAGTGATCAGCATGGTCAGTGTCGGCACCGCAAACAACACGAGGCCGCCGAGTGCGGTCGTGACCAGCGCGATGACGAGCATGTTGCGTGCCGCGAAGCGGTCCGCCAGCGGGCCGCCGAGCAGATAGGCCGCCATCGCCACCGCGCCGTAAACGCCATACGCCGTGCCCAGCTGCAGATTGGTGAGGTTAAAGACCTCGAGCACGGTCGGCCGGAACACCCGCGCGACCAGAAAGGGCAAAAAGAACGCGGCTTCACCGGCTGCCACGAGCGCGAGCAGGGTGATGGCGCGATGGGGGCTGTGAGTATCGCCGACAGAATTCATCTGCCGGTCATCTTACGCGAAGCCGCGCGGTTTATACTCGCTTTATGAATGATGACTCCGGCAACGACCCCAAACACAACCAACCGCCCGGCTACACGCCGCCTGACGTCTGGCGGTGGGAATCGGAAAGCGGCGGCACCTTCGCCAATGTAAATCGCCCGATAGCCGGCCCGACGCATGAGGGTGAGCTAGCGGTCGGCAAGCATCCGCTGCAGCTTTACTCACTGGCGACGCCGAACGGCGTCAAGATCACGGTGATGCTTGAAGAGCTGCTCGCTGCCGGTCACGATGCCGAATACGACGCCTGGCTCGTTGATATTTTTAAAGGCGATCAGTTTTCCAGCGGTTACGTGGCCGCGAATCCGAATTCAAA
>JABDLC010000002.1 GCA_013001905.1 Gammaproteobacteria bacterium
CAGATTTCGCGCTGGACACGGCAATATCGGGCGTCGGAAACCGCTACCGTCACGACAATGGACAGTCTCATAGACTGGTTGCCGGACAATATTCCGCAGGACGACTCTGTCAGCGTGGTGCATGGCGACTTTCGCCTCGACAACATGGTCCTGCATCCCACCGAGCCCCGCGTAATCGCGGTGCTTGACTGGGAGCTGTCCACGATAGGGCACCCACTGGCGGACTTCACGTATCACCTTATGGCCTGGCAAATGCCGGAGATCGGTATCGGGTCGACGGGTCTCGTGGATAAACCGCTGGCTGATCTGGGTATCCCGGGCGAGGATGCTTATATCAACAGTTACTGCGAGCGGACTGGCCGCGCCGCCGGCATCCCGGGCCGGGATTTCTATTCTGCTTTTAATTTTTTCAGGCTGGCCGCCATCCTGCAGGGTATAGCTGGGCGTGTCAGAGACGGTACGGCGGCGAGTGCACATGCGTCACAGGCTGTGAAAGCGGTGCAGCCACTGGCAGACTTGGGTTGGCGATACGCCGCCAAACACGGATGAATTATGGCACTTGATTACGACACGCTATTGTCGAAGGTCGAAACCGACCTCCCTTTTACCTACACAGACGCCGATTCCATGCTCTACGCCCTGAGTGTTGGCATGGGGACGGACCCGCTCGATGAGCGGGAACTGGACTACGTCTACGAGCAGGGCGCGTCGCTTAAGACAGTGCCGACGCTGGCGACCGTGCTTGTGCCCGAAATGTTCCCGGTAGGGCTTGGCTGGGACTACAGCCAGATTCTGCATTCAGAACAGCGTCTGCGCCTTTTCCGACCGTTGCCGCCCAGCGCGGACCTGTTAATCAACAAGCGGGTTGTGGACGCGTTTGATCGCGGTCCCCGTGGGGGAGCCCTGATTCTGCTTGAAGCCGAGGGACGCCTGGCCAGTGACGACACGGTTATCTTCAACATGGGATGCACGATCGTAGCCCGCGGCGATGGGGGCTTTGGCGGGCCGCGTGGCAAAGGCATGCCTCCGCACCGTCCACCGCACCGCGAGCCGGACCTGAGCTGTGACATTACGACGCGGGCGGATCAGGCGCTGTTGTATCGTCTCACCGGTGATCGCAATCCGTTGCACGCCGACCCAAAGCGGGCGCGGGAGGTCGGATTCGAACGACCGATCCTGCATGGTTTATGTACTTTCGGTGTCGCGTGCAGGGCCGTTCTGCAGACCATTTGCGACTACGACTACACGCTGGTCGAAGAATTTGATGCGCGCTTCTCAGCGCCAGTGGTGCCGGGTGATACGATCACCACTGACATGTGGCAGGACGGCAATGTTGTGTCATTTACCTGCAGGGTCAAGGAGCGCGATGCCCTTGTGCTGCGCAATGGCAAATGCACGTTAGCGGTGTAACCGGGGAGTTTGGTAGTGAACGATCGTGTTGACATCAGTATCGACAACCACGTAGCCGAAGTCGTACTGAGCCGGCCACAAAAGATGAACGCGCTGGATATGGATATGTTCCATGCGCTCGATGAGGCGGCGAGGTCGCTCGACAGTGCGGAGTCCGTTCGCGCCGTCATTCTGCATGGCGCTGGTGAGAATTTCTGTGCGGGCATCGACCTCAATGTTTTTCAGGGTGGGACGGATATAGGTGCGGCGATGCTGGAACCGATGGCTGATTCCCCGGCCAATATCTTCCAGCGTGCGGCGTACGCCTGGCGCGAGCTTCCGGTACCGGTCATTTGCGCGTTGCACGGTGTGACGTTTGGCGGCGGTTTCCAGGTCGCTATGGGTGCGGACCTGCGTTATGCAGCCCCCGACACGCAATTCTCCATTATGGAGTCGAAGTGGGGCCTGATTCCGGACATGGCAATCAGTACGACCCTGCGCGCTATCGTGCCGCCTGATCGAATTAAGGAATTATCCTGGACAGCACAGGTTTTCGGTGCGGATGAAGCGCTGCGCCTGGGTGTCATTACAGGGATTGAGGACGATCCACTCGGGGCGGCGAGGCGCATGGCTGGCTTGATCCGGGAAAGGTCGCCGGACGCGGTGCGGGGCGTCAAGTGCCTGGTAAACGAGGCGTGGCAGCTGTCGGAGGCACAGTCGCTGGCATTGGAGGCGCAATTGCAGTTACGGCTGCTGGGGGCGCCCAACCAGGCAGAGGCAGTGCGTGCGAATCTTGAGAAGCGCGCCCCTGAGTTCAAGGACTGACTTGCCCGGCAATACCGCTATTTGGCCGGAACTTTGTGGTCCTCTCGCTGCCGAAACTATTGTCCGATACCGTTGAAACTACTTCTATGAAACGATTCTTCAGTCTGCTCCTTACCCTGGCATTGATATTTTCCGGCCCGGTACTCGCGCAGTGGGCCGTATACCCGACCGGTGAGCTCGATTCGCGGACGGTGCGTACCCAGGCGAAGGTGGAGAAGCTGTACGAACGAGGTGACTACAAGCGAGCTCATTTTATCTATGCGAATGAACTCTCTGTGCAGGGGGACAAGTACGCTCAGTACATGACAGGGTATATGTACCTGATGGGGCAGGGCGTCGAACAAGATAGAGTACGCGCATCAGCCTGGTACCGATTAGCGGCAGAACGCCGGATACCCGAGTTCATGGCCGTTCGCGACCAGGCCTTGCGTACACTCACTCCTGAGCAACGTGCCCGGTGTGACGAGGTCTACGTCGAGCTGCGCCAGGAGTACAGCGACCCCGTCGTTGTCATGGGCCTGTTGGAGAGGGATCTCAGATCGCTGAACAGGCCGACGACCGGCTCGCGCCTGGCCAAGTCCGGCGGCATGGTAACCATTATTGATCCGAAAACGGGTATGCCGGTATCACCAGACCAAATCCGGAGTCGTGAATTGCGTATCGCCCAAAAGCGCCTCGACTTCATCACAACGCGCCTCGGCATCGATTCCATGAAGGTCACGGATGCTGACGAGCGAATTGACATTCTCTGGGAGGGCGTTCGGGAATACGTTAGCGCGATCGACGACATGGCTGATGGGTCGGATGACGCGTCCTGACCGTTGTTCAGGGTTGCAGCCCCGCGCTGAGAATCTCTGGGAACGCTTCGACGACACTGGCGGCAACTGACGCGTCTCCGCGGAACCACTTGGGTACCCAGTTCAATGCACCCATGATGGCATTGCCCGTCATGCGCACGTCACACGGCGCGATACTGCCATCGTCTA
>JABDLC010000013.1 GCA_013001905.1 Gammaproteobacteria bacterium
TGCACCCGGTTATCCCGTTTATCAGCGAGGAAATCTGGCAGCGGGTTGCCAAAGTCGCCGGCACTGCGGCGCCCACGATCATGCTGCAACCCTATCCGCAGGCCGATGACTATCCGGCGGATGCGGAGGCAGAGGCCGAACTCGAATGGCTGAAAGGCTTTATTCTGGGCATCCGCCAGATTCGCGGCGAGATGGACATAGCACCCGGCAAACCATTGCCCGTGATCATTCAGGATGCGAGTGATCAGGACCGTGGGCACATGGCGGAACACGAGTTGTACCTGCAGAACATCGCGCGACTGGAAAGCATCACGATACTTCAGGCCGGCGATGAACCGCCGACCGCCGCAACCGCCCTGCTCGGCGCTATGAAAATTCTGGTTCCGCTCGCCGGGCTGATTGACGTGGAAGCCGAACGCACGCGTCTGAACAAACGTCGCGATAAAGCCGAACAGGATCTACAAAAAGTGCGCGGCAAACTGGCCAACGAAAAATTTATTGCGCGCGCGCCGGACGATGTCGTCGCGAAAGAAAAAGGCCGGCAACAGGAGCTGGAGCTGGAAATCAGTCAGCTGGACGCGCAGCTCGGAAAACTCACAGAGCTCGACTGAATCACTCCAGATCCGCAGCGCCGGAGACATTCTCCAGCACCAAAACCAGCGCATCCTCACGGCCTTCAGCGGCCCGGTAATACGATTTGCGGATGCCCAGTTGCACAAACCCGGCGTTCTCGTACAGCTGAATCGCCGCATCATTGGAGGGCCGCACCTCCAGAAACATCCGTTCGACGCCTACGGCGTCAGCGTATTCGAGCAGGTGATCGAGCATCTGCTGGCCATAGCCCTGACGCTGACAGTCTGGCTCGATACACAGATTCAGGATGTGCGCTTCGGCAGCCGCGGTAGACAGAATTGAATAACCGATAATCCGGCTGCCCGTATCCAGCACGCTGCTGAGATAACCCGCCATAAGGCAGTCGGAGAAAATCTGCCGGCTCCAGGGAAACTGATACGCGGCGCCCTCGATCTCCAGCACCGTGTCGATATCCGCATGCTCCATCGGCCGGACTACGGGCCGGAAGTTACCGGGTTCCGCGCTCACTCAGTCCGCCCCTCCATTGCATCAACTGCCAGCAATAAATCTGCCCAGCTTTTGCTTTTCTGCGACGGGCTGCGCAACAAATATGCCGGGTGATACGTAACAATCATCGGCACGCCTGCGTACTCGTATCTGTTGCCGCGCAACTTGCCAATCGGCGTAGTCGTCTGCAGCAGCGCATGCGCGGCGATCCTGCCCACTACCAAAATAATTTTCGGTTGGAGAAGTGCGATCTGACGTTGCAGATACGGCAAACATGTCGCTATTTCGTCAGGCTCGGGATCACGATTATTCGGTGGTCGGCATTTTAAAATGTTGGCTATGAACACCTGCTCACGCTGCAACCCGATCGCGCGCAGCATTTCATTAAGCAACTGCCCAGCCCGCCCGACAAAGGGCTCACCCTGACGGTCTTCCTCCTGACCGGGCGCCTCGCCGATCACCAGCCAGTCAGCCTGATGATTGCCGACACCGCACACAGCCTGCGTGCGCGAGGCATGCAATGTGCAACCGGTGCAGGAGCGGATCGCGTCATTAAGTGGATCCCAGTCGAATCCATGCACGTCGGGCGGCGGCTCGGTCGCAGGTAACGACTCAGCGCCGGTGGCGACCGGGGCTGCCTGCTCCGCGCCCGCTGACGGTTCGGTCAGCCCGGTTCGATCACGCAGTTCCCAGACATCAATGCCCATTTCGCCCAGCACGCGCGCCTGCCGACCCGTCAATCCCGCCGGCACCTCAGAGATCCCGCGGTTCACCGGCATTGCTCGCGGCTCGCCGCGCCCCGCGTCTGTAGCGACGCCAGCCTGACAGTAGCGGCCCGGACAGCGCATAGGTGTAGGCCAGCCCACACAGGACCAGCGGCGGATTGATAAACACCATGATCAGGATCAATGGCAACGCCAGCGCATAGCTGAAGGAAATCTTCTCGGTCATTTTGATTTCCTTGAAACTTGTGTAGCTGAACGGCGACACCATCAATGCGCCGGCACAGGCGGTCACCATCAGGGCCAGTGCCAGCGTCGCACCGCCGGTCCAGCCCAGTTCCGTGCCAAGCCAGACCATGCCGATGATGAGCGATGCAGCCGGCGGGCTGGGCAAACCCTGAAACCATGCCTTGTTGTCCTGACCGTGGAGCGTATTAAATCGTGCAAGGCGCATCGCTGCCGCCACTGCGTAGAAGAACGCAACCAGCCAGCCGAGCTTGCCCCACACCCAACCGTAGTCCACCAACCTCTCCAGCCCCCACTGATACACCACGATCGCAGGCGCAAGACCGAAGGCAACCATATCCGACAGGCTGTCAAACTCCTTACCGAAATCACTTTCTGTGTTGGTCAGCCGGGCGAGCCGCCCGTCCAACCCGTCGAACATCATCGCTATATAGTGCGCGATGCAGGCCTTGACGAAATTACCGTCGATGGCTGCGACGATGGAATAGAACCCGGCAAACAGCGCTGCCGTGGTCATCAGATTTGGCAGGAGGTAAATGCCCCGCCGCCGCATCCGGGTAAGTCGCTTATTCGTCATTGGCAAATTTTGCCACTTAGCGGGGCCTAATTCACGTAGAATGACGCCGGATTTTCCTGACTCAGTTTTTCCTTACCCTATAACCAGATGCGCTTATCCAACCTCCCGCTGACCACATTTAAGGAAGTGCCGGCTGAAGCTGAGGTGGCCAGCCATCAGCTGCTGTTGCGAGCAGGCCTGATTCGTCGCCTCGCATCAGGATTGTTCACCTGGATGCCGATCGGATTGCGCGCTTTGCGCAAGGTCGAACAGGTCATTCGCGAAGAAATGGACAGGGCCGGTGCGCACGAACTGCTGATGCCGGCGGTGCAGCCAGCCGAGCTGTGGGAGGAATCGGGCCGCTGGGATCGCTACGGCCCACTCCTGTTGCGGATGCGCGACCGGCACGAACGTGATTTCTGTTTCGGGCCGACACACGAAGAAGTCATCACCGATATCGCGCGACGGGAACTCAAAAGCTACAAGCAATTGCCGGTCAACTGGTACCAGATACAGACCAAATTCCGTGATGAGATCAGACCGCGCTTCGGGCTGATGCGCGCACGTGAGTTCGTCATGAAAGACGCCTACTCATTTCACATCGATCAGGATTCGCTACAGGAAACCTATGACCGGATGGCGGACGCGTACCAGTCGATTTTTACGCGACTCGGCCTGTCCTATAAGTCAGTGGAAGCAGACAGCGGCGAAATCGGCGGCGCACAGTCGCGCGAATTCCACGTACTTGCGGATTCGGGCGAAGATGCGCTGGCCTATGCGGACAACGAAGATTTCGCCATGAACGTCGAGCTCGCTCCGGCGTCGGCGCCCGAAGGTGAACGCGCGGCGCCCGCAGCATCAATGGAAAAAGTTGCCACACCGGCGGCGAAGAGTATCGACCAGGTTTGTCAGCAACTCGCGGTTGACCCGCGTCAGACCGTAAAGACGCTACTGGTTAATGGCGAAGATGACGCCGTCATTGCGCTCGTGCTGCGGGGTGATCATGCACTGAACCCTCTAAAGGCCGCCAAGCTGGACGGTATTGCCGAGCCTCTGACACTGGCAACAGCGGAGCAGGTCAAAGCCGCTACGGGTGTGTCGCCCGGCTCCGTCGGCCCGGTTAATACGAAGTTGCGGGTTATCGCTGACCTGAGCGCTGCCCACTGCAGTGATTTTGTCTGCGGCGCAAACGAAGAGGGTTACCATCTCACCGGCGTTAACTGGGGTCGCGATCTGCCTGAGCCGGAAACGGCCGACCTGCGCAACGTCATTGCCGGTGACCTGACGCCGGCAGGCAACCCCATCGCGATCGCACGCGGTATTGAAGTGGGTCACATATTCCAGCTCGGCGACAAGTACAGCGCGAGCATGAACGCGACCGTGCTGGACAGTAATGGCCGCGAAACACCCATGCTCATGGGCTGCTACGGCATCGGCGTATCACGCATTGTCGCCGCGGCGATTGAACAAAATCACGACGAGAAAGGCATCGTCTGGCCTGCACCGCTGGCGCCCTTTGCGGTTGCGCTGCTGGCCCTCAACAGCAAAAAGTCTGCAGAAGTTCGCAGTTCTGCCGATAACTTATATGAGACCCTTTCTGATGCGGGTATCGACGTGCTGTACGACGATCGGGATGCCCGCCCGGGTGTGAAGTTTGCGGATGCTGATTTGCTCGGCATTCCGCACGTGGTAGTCGTCGGTGACCGTGGTCTGCAAAACGGCATTGTCGAATACAGGGATCGTGCAAGCGGCGATTCAAGCGAGGTAAAAATTGCAGATATCGCGAAACATATCGCGGAGCAGACCGCGGATTGAGCATGCATTGCTGAGCAGGCTCGGTGGCCTGCTGCTCGCCGGTTGCCTGCTGACGAACACCGCGAGCGCAGCACAGATCGACCCGGAACTGAAGGCGCGACTTCAGGAAGCGGTAGCCGACACCAAGAGCTTCGACGATAAATTCACCGCGACCGTGTGGCTGACCGACATGGCGCTGCGCCTGCAAAAGCGCGTACCGGATTCTGCTGAACGCGTCACTATTCTCCAGGCTGTGCACGAAGAAGCGCAGCGTGCGGACCTGCCGCCGGAACTCGTGTTGGCTGTCATTGATATCGAGAGTGCGTTCGATCGCTTTGCAATCTCGGTCGCCGGTGCACGCGGCCTCATGCAGGTAATGCCGTTCTGGCTGGACGAACTTGATCAGCCCGATGCCAATCTGTTCGACATCCGTACGAACCTGCGTATGGGTTGCACCATTCTCCGCTACTACCTTGACATGGAAGACGGCGAATTGTCTCCGGCGCTGGCACGGTACAACGGCAGCGTTGGCAAGACCTGGTACCCGGAGCGGGTCCTGGGCCGGCTCAGTAGCCGCTGGTTTCGCTCCTGATCGCATACTTAGCGGCTAGAATAGGCCCTATTCCATTGAGGAGCTTTGCTGCGCCATGCCGGTCACCCTGTATCACAATCCACGCTGTTCCAAATCACGCGCAACTCTGGCGTTGCTCGAAGACCGCGGCATTGCGCCCGACGTTATCGAATACCTGAAGACACCCCCGAATGCTGCAACGCTGGCAACGGTCATTGACAAACTCGGCATCGACGCGACCCATCTGATGCGCACCGGTGAAGCGGAATATCAGGCTGCGAAAGACGAACTTGATACGATGAACGAGCCCGAGAGAATCGCGTGGCTGTGTGCAAACCCGCGTGTGATTGAGCGGCCGATCGTGGTGACGGATCACGCTGCCCGGATTGGCCGTCCGCCCGAAGCCGTGCTGGAAATTCTCTGACGGGCGCGCACTGATGACTGAGATTCTGGTTTTGTACTACTCCCGTTACGGCTCGACAGCACGCCTCGCCGAGCAAATCGCTCGCGGCATTAACAGTGTCGACGGCTGTAACGCGAGAGTGCGCACCGTACCGTCTGTCAGCGCCTCCACCGAGGCGACTGACCCTGCTGTACCGGAATCCGGGCCACCGTACGCGACGGCTGCGGACCTGGAAGAATGTGCAGGCCTCGTGCTGGGCAGCCCGACCCGCTTCGGCAATATGGCGGCCGCACTGAAATACTTCCTCGACGGCACGGCCGGAGCCTGGCTGTCGGGCACGCTGTCAGGTAAACCCGCCGGCGTATTCACATCAACCAGCAGCCTGCACGGTGGCCAGGAGAGCACCTTGCTGACGATGGCTGTACCGCTGCTCCATCACGGCATGCTGCTGGTGGGCGTGCCGTACAGCGAACCCGCACTGACTGAAACCGAAACCGGCGGCACGCCCTACGGCGCCAGCCACCTGGCGCGCACGCAGACCGAAACGGAACTGAGCGCGGAAGAAACAGCGGTTGCCCGCGCACTCGGTGCACGGGTTGCAGCAGCCGCGCAGAAACTGACTGCATGAGCAGCGCGCCTACAGCCTCGTTAACCTATCGCCTGACCCTGATCGGGCTGGTGTGCCTGTGTTTCATCTTGCCCTGGTGGCTGTGGCAGGACGCGGGCGGCTTTAATCTGATGTGGTCGATACCCGCGGGCATGGCAACACCGGTGCTGCTGCTGATCGCGGTGATTAATCGCACCCGCAACTGGTCGGGCATCACAGCGCTGTGCATGATCCCGCTCACCGTTATCGGCGTCATGGATGTGGTCGCCAATTTCAGCGAGCCGCTAACCGGCCTCAGTATCGCATTGGTGTCGATTGTGGTGTTTCTTGCGGCACTTGATGCCGGCAGGCGCAGTTAATACGCTGCGGGCGCCACTACTCCGCGCCCGATTCTGCGGTCTCCAGCACCGTTCTTAAAAACGGGATCGTCAATTTGCGCTGCGCTTCAAGCGCCGCCTTGTCCGCCACGTCGAGCAAATCAAATAACGCCGCGGTAGATCGCCTGACGCGCTTCAACAAAAACGCACCTGCCTTGTCCGACAATTCCAGGCCGCGCCATTCCGCACGCAGTTGCAACGCGGCCAGCAAATCTTCGTCATTGCCAGGCTGCAATCGCCACACCGGCCCGGAAGCAAGTCGCGACTGCAGATCACGCAGCGTAAAACCTGCCTCGGTCGGCGCGGAGGACGCACTGACAATCAACCTGCCCTGCCCCGATTTGAGTTCCTCGAAAACACGAAACAACTGACGCTCCCAGTCAGCGTCGCCGGCCACCGCATCGACATCGTCGACGCACAGCAGATCCAGCGCGCCCATGCCCTCCAGCAGATCAGGCGACAGTGTTGCCGCGTCGGCCAGTGGCAACCATGCGCAACGCCCGTCGGCCGCGGCAACCGCAGCCTGCAGCAAATGCGAGCGGCCGCTGCCCGGCGTGCCCCACAACCAGTGCACCTGAGGCCCTGGCTCGGTGGCGGCGGCCTTCAATGCAGCAACAACTGCGGCATTCTCACCGGCGTAATAGGTGCTGAACAGCGCGAAGTCCGCGAGTTTGAGCTCAAGCGCGAGTTGCCGCATCAGATCTGGCCGTCAGGCCGGGGCGCGCGACTGCATTGCCAGTCGACTCCAGGTCAGCACGTAGTCGAGACCACTGACCAGGCTGACCACAAATACACCGGCCCCGGTAATCAACACGCTGACTTCCGGCGGCCAGCCCCATACCTGTGACGTCATGACAAAGAAGAGATACAAGAGCGCCATGACGGTATTCAGCTTACCGACCTTCGAAGGGTTCGGCTCAACGGGTCCGATCAGAAATTCGTACGCGGCCGCGCCGGCGATGATGATGATGTCGCGACCGATGACCACCGCAAATAGCCACAGCGGTATCAGCCCCATGTAGCTCAGCGAGGCAAAAACCGACACAAAGAGCAGCTTGTCTGCCAACGGATCGAGCAACCCGCCGATCCGCGACGTCCAGTCATAACGCCGGGCGAGAAAACCGTCGAGGCCGTCAGACACGCCGGCGATGATAATCAGCCAGAGCGCTTGCAGGTAATTCTGCTCCAGCAGCGACATGACGATCGGCACAACCAGCACGATCCGCATGACACAGATCAGGTTCGGGATGTGACGGGCCTGGAGCATCAGGTCAGCGGCTGGCCCAGTTGTAGATCAGGTCAGGCCGGCGTGCGCCCGCGGCAACCGGCGCCGCATCGGCTGTCACGCGGCTCAGCAGACGGCCATTGTCGAGCGAGCGCTGCAGACGGCTGCTGTCACCCCGCACCTGCAGCTCGAATTCGATACGGTCATCACGCACCTGCACGATCTGTGCGCTCTGCACGATATTCAGCGAACGCAGGTATTTTTGCAGCCGGCCCAGGCGGTCGATGCTATTAATATCACCCACCACGAGTCGCACCGCGCCACCTGTATCGGCAACCGTGGCCAGACGTTGTGACAGCCACGAAGCTGCCTCACCCGGGCCGCCGCTGACACTGCCCTCCCACGCAAATTGCTCGGTGCGGGTCACGACGGTCCAGCGCACCCTGCGTTCGCCGGTGGACAGCGACCGGGCCCTGCCGATCAACAGCCCGTCAGCACTGTAACGGCGCGATGCCTGCTGCAGCGGAGCCGTGAAATTACCCCACACGTCAGCAAACGACATTCGACTCAGGTCTTCGGCATCAACCAGCGGAAAAACGACGGGCAACCCCCGCGCATCCGCGGCCGCCTGCAGCTGCGCGCGCAGCCGGCCCTTGCGCCCGGACGTATCATTGCCGTCGAGAATTGTCCGGTTTCCTGCGCCGTCATCGACCGCATACCAGACAGCCAGCAGTGGCCGCTCGATACCCCAGACCGGTTGCCCGGCGGCATCCAGAATTCTTTCCAGCTGCACGCCGTCGAACTCAACCCGGACCCGTCCGCGCGGGAGCCGGCTATATTGCCGCACGAGTTTGCCCGCATCGGGTACCAGTGACCGGCGCGCCCCGGCATTGCCCAGCGAATCGCGACCGGACACTTTCACCAGCACCTGTTCGAGCGCCGCATCAAAAGCCTCGCGCAAACCATTGCTGCCGGAGGGCAAGTCGACCTCCGCGGCATAAACACCGGGCACACGGACAGCCCGTGCCGCGTCCGGTAGCAGCAAAGCTGCGCTCAGCAACAGGGCCAGGGGCAGCCAAAGAATTTTTCTGCATAACATCACTCCCGCATTATAATCACCCCTCAGTTCAAAGCCGCACTGTTGATTTGCACGAGGTCGCGATTCCTTGTCGCCTGTTAACCGTTAACGCAACCTACCCAAAATCAGAAAAATCCAGATGACGCCAACCAAATCAGCTACCTACCGCGACGCGGGGGTCGACATCGACGCGGGCAACCGCCTGGTCGAACGCATTAAACCGCTGGTTAAAGCCACCGCACGGGAAGGCGTACTGGGCGGAATCGGCGGATTCGGCGGCCTCTTCGAACTGCCGGCGGGCAAATACAAAGAACCGGTGCTGGTATCCGGCACCGACGGCGTCGGCACCAAGCTACGGCTCGCTATCGATCTCGGCATTCACAACACCGTCGGCATCGATCTCGTCGCGATGTGCGTCAACGATATTGTCGTTTTAGGCGCTGAACCCCTGTTTTTCCTCGACTATTTTGGCTGCGGCAAGCTGGACGAGGCGGCCGCGACGGAAGTCATCGGCGGCATTGCCGAAGGCTGCCGGCAGGCAGGCGCTGCGTTGATCGGCGGCGAGACTGCCGAGATGCCGGGGATGTACGCCGCCGACGACTACGATCTCGCCGGTTTTACCGTGGGGGTCGTCGAAAAAAGCGCCATTATTGATGGCAGTCGCGCCGCACCCGGCGATCGAATTATCGGGCTGGCATCCAGCGGGCCCCACTCCAACGGCTACTCACTTATCCGCAAGATTGTGGCGGACAGCGGTGCCGACATTCGCGAGCCGTTCGCCGCAGACCCCGGGCGTTCGCTGGGAGAATCATTGCTGGCTCCGACACGAATTTACGTCAAGGCTGTTTTGCAATTGATTGAAAGTGTTGATGTAAGTGCCATTGCCCATATTACGGGCGGCGGCATTCCTGAGAATCTGGTCAGGGTGCTGAACGATCAGATCGATGCGCACGTGAACATGGGCGCATGGGAGCGTCCGGCGATCTTCAGCTGGCTGCAGGAGCACGGCAACGTAGCGGAGCCGGAGATGCAGCGGACCTTTAACTGCGGCATGGGGATGATGATTATCGTGTCGGACGCCGTTGCCGGGCAGGCAGTGAGCCTCCTCAATGCAGCCGGCGAGGATGCCCGCATTATCGGTGAGATCAGCAGCGGCACCGGCCGGGTGCACACCGCCTGATGACGGAACCACAGCCGTTGCGCGTTGCCGTGCTCGTCTCCGGCAGCGGCACCAATCTGCAGGCGATTATCGACGCAGCAAGGTCGGACGACCTGCCAGTGCGTATTGCTGCGGTATTGAGTGACAACCCTGACGCGATGGGGCTGGACCGGGCCCGGGAGTACGGCATCCCGGCCATCGCGATCGATTTTCACGGCTGCACTGATCGTGCAACCTATGACCGGCAGTTGCGGCGGCAGCTTGCTGACCTGAATCCCGACCTCGTCGTGCTGGCGGGCTACATGCGCATACTCGATGACGACACTGTGAATGACTTTGCGGGGCGAATGCTCAATGTGCACCCCTCGCTGCTGCCCGCCTACCCGGGGCTGCACACCCACCGGCGCGTGCTGGAAGCGGGCGAGGACTGGCACGGTACCACCGTGCATTTTGTTATTCCGGAGCTCGATGCAGGGCCGCCTGTGGTGCAGTACCGGTTAAAAGTTCACCCGGAGGACACGGAACAGAGCCTGCGCGAACGTGTCCAAGCAGGTGAATATCAGATTTATCCGCTGGCGATAGGCTGGATAGCTGACGGTCGACTCGTATTTGCTGACGGCGGCCCACAGTTTGACGGCAAGCCCCTGACACAGCCGCAGATCATAGATGCAGATTATTGATGCAGAAATCCCGACAGCAACAGAACGGAGTTCACTCCATGATGATTGACGGCGCCGACCTGACAACCGTGCAGACCCGCCAATGCGGTCTGCTCACCGTGCTGGCGCTGGCTGCTGTGTTGGCAGCCCCGTCAGTCGCGGCGCAGGATATTGCTGCGGAACCGGCGGCTGAGGGCAGTCGGAATGCCGGGCCGCTGACGCCACGTGGCTTTGTGATCAACTACGACGTGCGCTTCGCGGCGTTTCGCGGCGACCTCACGCTCGAGCTGCTGGAGACTTCCGACAACGATTACCGCATACGGGCAACGACCACTGGCCGGGGGCTCGCACGCATGTTTATGGGCAAAGAGTCTGTTGAAGAAGCGCACTTTACGTTTGCTGACGGCCAGGTCATTTCGCGCAGTTACGAACTTGAAGACGGTGGCAAATCAGGCGAAAACGATACGGAGATACATTTCGACTGGCCGGAAAATATCGCTCACAGTGTCTACGAGCAGGAACTGGCTGAATTGCCGCTTGAGGAAGAGGTCTACGACCGCATCAGCGCCGATGTCGTGACAATTATGGATCTGCGCAACGGCAACGAACCGCGCACCCTGAAAATTGCGGAAAAAAACTCGATCCGTGAGTACACGTTCGAAGCGCAGGGCGAGGAGCGGATTGAATTGCCGTCGGGAGAAGTGGACACGGTTAAGTTTATGCGCACCCGCACCGGCTCCAGCCGCAGCGTACTGATCTGGTATGCGCCGGAACTCGATTATCTGCCGGTCCGCATGGAACAGTTCAAGCGCGGCAAGTCACAGATCACGTTCACGACAGAGAGCTATTCGCTCGCAGAGCCGCTGGCTGCTTCCGACGCGGCCAACGAAACAGCGTCCGCCCAAACCTAGATCCTGATTTCAGGCTTTCGGCAGGGTAACGCCCGTTTGCCCCTGATACTTGCCTGCCCGATCGGCGTAGGACGTCTCACACACTTCGTCAGATTCAAAAAACAGCATCTGCGCGACGCCTTCGTTGGCATAAATTTTCGCCGGCAGCGGCGTCGTATTGGAAAACTCCAGCGTCACATGGCCTTCCCATTCGGGCTCCAGCGGGGTCACGTTCACGATGATCCCGCACCGCGCATAGGTTGATTTGCCGAGACATATCGTGAGCACATTGCGCGGGATACGGAAAAACTCGACGGTGCGCGCGAGTGCGAAAGAATTGGGCGGAATAATACAAACATCTGTCTGCACGTCGACAAAACTGTTTTCGTCGAACGCCTTCGGGTCGACCACAGCAGAATTGATATTCGTGAACACTTTGAAGTCGGCCGCACATCTGACATCGTAGCCGTAACTCGACGTACCGTATGACACAATTTTATGCTCGCCGTCAGCACGCACCTGCCCTGCTTCGAAGGGCTCAATCATGCCGTGCTCGCGGGCCATCCGCCGTATCCAGAGATCGGATTTAATTGTCATCTGTATTCCTTTGCGTCACTGACCGAGTGCTAACTGCTTTCAACTTTGATGCCGCCAAACGCGCCTTTGTAATCCCTGGGCCGCTGCGCAAGCGCCGCGGCGGTCGCCAGCGCAAGATCCCGAAACACGAGCGACTGCGGTGAGTCCGGCGCGGCCAGCACGGTCGGTTTGCCGGCATCGGTTTCCTCCCGAATCCGCAAGGCGAGCGGGATCTGACCGAGCAGTTTGATGCCGTGCTCCGCGGCTGTGGCTACACCGCCGCCCTCCCCGAACAATGGCGTCTGTTCACCGCATGAGGGGCAGACAAAGGTGCTCATGTTCTCAACCAGACCGAGCACCGGAATGCTGACCTTCTCGAACATCTTCAAACCGCGCACCGCATCGGCAAGCGCGATGTCCTGGGGGGTGGTGACAATGATGGCGCCGCTCACCGGCACCTTCTGGCCGAGCGTCAGCTGTATGTCGCCGGTGCCGGGCGGCATATCCACAATCAGGTAATCCAGATCGCGCCAGTTAGTCTGAAACAGTAACTGGTTCAGTGCCTGAGTCACCATGGGTCCGCGCCAGGCCATCGGCTGCCCCATATCGACAATATTGCCGATAGAAATCATCTGCAGGCCGTGCGCCTCAATCGGCTCAAATGACTTGCCGTCATTGCTGACAGGTTGCTCGGCGCCTACCCCCAGCATGATTTGCTGACTCGGACCGTAGATATCGGCATCGCAAATGCCCACGCGGGCCCCTTCGAGCCGCAGCGCGAGCGCCAGATTGACCGCCACGGTCGATTTGCCGACTCCGCCTTTGCCTGAAGACACCGCAATGATGTTTTTCACGCCACTGACCGGGGCCAGCGTGCCCTGCACCGCATGCCGTTGCACCTCACCGTCTATACGGAGCGGCACAGCGTCAGGATCGTCGATACCGTCCAGCTCCGCCGCCAGTAGCGAGCGGATGCGGCTTTCCGACGCCGCAAACGAATAGCCCGGGGCCAGCGTGATCGCAATATCGCCGTTCTCGCCCGGGACCACGGTCGCACCCGATTCCGCCAGGGTCTGCCCGGTCCAGGGCAGGGAAACCGCAGATACGGCGTTTTCAAGCTGATTTTGTAAAGTCGCAGGCATTTTCGTGACGCATTTAACAGTATCGGAGGCGCTCAAAGCGCGACATTGTACCCCATGAAAATCGAGCGGAAGCGGCTGGCTGAACGCCGTTTCCGGACTTAGCGCACGTTATGTGAGGAAGCATTTGCTTACCCTTGTATCTCGGGAATCGCGTTATGGCGATCGGACGATGTGCGCCGGGTGCGTACACCGGGACAAACCAGGGACGGCCTGACTGTTACAAGATGAAATTCTTGACTGCCATGAAAGCTGAACGCTGTGTTTCGCAATTGCTTGCGGAACCGGATGCCAATACGCCCGTGGCGCAGAAAGCACTCGCCAGTCTCAAGAACAGCGGTAAAGGCGCGAT
Organism: Gammaproteobacteria bacterium; assembly: GCA_013001905.1. Taxonomy (GTDB): domain Bacteria; phylum Pseudomonadota; class Gammaproteobacteria; order Steroidobacterales. The sequence goes on from JABDLC010000013.1 coordinate 13,435, forward strand.
ACCGATTCTTATCGACGCGCTCGGCAGCGCCGACCGCTATCAAACCATCGGCATTGTCGATGCGCTGACCGCGCAGGTCAGCGACAAGAACTTCAAGGAAATCGCAAAGGGCCTTTGCCATCCCAACGAACGCTGCGTGGCCGGCGTTTCCTGGGCATTGTCTTCATCGAATGACTTTCAGATCGATCTGCTGCCTGAGTTGCTGCAGATGGATGACATCTCGACACATGCTGTGCTCGACATCATGCGTGCACACCTCGATCGACTCAATGTGCGCAAGCTGTTGCAAGTCGCGTATCAACTCGAGCCACGCGAAAAGTCGGCCGTGTTCAAGATGATCGGTGAACGCGCTACATCGGACATCGTTCCGGACCTGATTTCCCGCACGGCAGGCAAGGACACGTCAGCCCGTGTCCATATCATCGAGATTCTGGCGAAATTTCCGACGCCGGAAGTCATGAAAACGATTCAGTCCATGCTGAAGGATCCCAACAGGCAGGTACGCGGAGCGGCCCTCGATGCGCTGGCTGATTTTCAGTCGGGTCACGATATCGAGCAGATCTGTGCGCTGCTCATGGACCCCGATCTCGACGTGCAGAGTAAGGCAGTGGATCTGGTCGTCCGCCTGCGTCATCCCGACACGTGCAAGCATCTGGTCAGTGTGCTGCAGGACGAATCGGAATACACGCGCCGCTCGGCCGTTGAGGTGCTTAACGAGCTGGCCGAACCGTCCAGTATTAAGTACCTGCTGATGGCTATTGGTGATGGCGACTGGTGGGTGCGCTCGCGTGCCTGCGACGCACTCGCAAGCATCGGTGGCGACAAAGTGCTCAGCGCGGTTATGGAGCTGATCAATGACAAGGATGAAAACATCCGCCGCTCGGCTATCGAGATTCTCAACCAGACCAAAGACGAACGCGCAGTCAAACACCTGATCAATGCCACCAAAGACGACGACTGGTGGGTCAGCGAGCGCGCTGTCGATGCGCTGGCTGAAATCGGCAGCAAAGAAGCCCTCCCCCGACTGAAAGAAATGCTCAGCGGCAATCCGAAAGCACTGCCCGCGGTGCTTCGTGCGATCGGCAAACTCGGCGACATCGGCGATTCGGACATGCTCAATGACGTGATGGCCATGCTGCAACGGCCTGAGCCTGATGTCATCGTCGCGACCGTGCAGACACTGGGCCGCTTGACGAATGAAAGCAACGCCGAGTTAGTGAAAGGCACCATCGAGCCACTGCAGCAGGTCGGCAACGAATCAATCGCCAAAGCCGCGCGCGATGCAGTCGATAAAATCAGTAAGCGCTACACCGACTCGCAAATCATTGGCGACCAGAAAGCCGCCAGGATGGCGGAGCCTGCGCACACGATGCTGATCGACGATGTCGAAATGCAGAAACTGGCAGCGCAGATGGCACCGCAGGCAGCCCAGCAGCTTGATATCAGCTTGCTGAAACCGGGCGAAATTATTGAAGACCGCTACAAGTACATCGAGAAGATCGGTAAAGGCGCATTCGGCACGGTGCTGCTGGTCGAAGACACCGTGGTCGACGAACGCCTGATCCTTAAATTTCTTAATCCGAACGTGGCAGGCGATGAAGAGATGTTGCAGCGCTTTGTGCACGAACTGCGATTCTCACGCAAAATTACGCACAAAAATGTCATCCGTATCTATGACTTCCTGAATTTGTCGGGCAGCTACGCCATATCAATGGAGTTCTTCCCGTCCCACACGCTGGGCGCCGAAGTCTCCGGCAAGAAGCCGCTGCCGGTGGAGAAAGCAGCCGGCTGGGCATGTGATATCGCCACCGGCATGGCGGTCGCCCATCAGGTCGGAATTATCCATCGCGACCTCAAGCCGGCGAACCTCCTCATCAACGATGAAGGCCTGCTGAAAATCGTGGACTTCGGTGTGGCAGCTGCCGCTGGCGGCGGCGACACCAATCTGACCAAAACGGGTTACGTGATCGGCTCGCCGAAATACATGGCGCCGGAGCAGATTCTGGGCAAGAAAGTCGATCATCGTGCAGATATTTACAGCCTCGGTGTCATTTTCTACGAGATGCTTACCGGCGTGCCCCCTTATACCAAGGGCGATCACATGGCCGTGATGTATCAGCACGTGCAGGGTAAGTGTCTCAAGGTCAACGAAGCGAATCCGGAGATTTCTCAGACGCTGGCCGATGTGGTGAACCGCGCAATGTCGGTCGACAAGATGAAACGCTTTGAGTCGATGGACGACATGAGCCAGGCCATTGCGGCCGCAGTGGAGGCCGGCTGACCATGGCACGCATTGACGCATTCCTGAAGCTCGGCCTCACACAGAACTGCTCCGATATCCATCTTGCCGTTGGCGTACCCCCGCTGCTGCGGATGCACGGCGACCTGCTACCGATCAAATTCCGTGATTTGGGCGCCGAAGAGCTGGATAGCTACGTCAACGAGATCATGACCGAGTCGCAGCGGGATCGCTTCGACAGCGGCGAGGACCTCGACTTCTCGTACGTATCGGAAGACGATGTCCGCTATCGCGTCAATTTATTCCGCAAGGCGACCGGCGTCGGCGCCACGTTCCGCTTTATCCCGACCGACGTACCAACCCTTGAGAGCCTCAACCTGCCGCAGGTTTGCAAAGATGTTTGCGACAACCATCAGGGCATGGTTCTGGTCACGGGCTCGACAGGCACCGGTAAGTCGACCACCCTCGCCGCGATGATCGATTACCTCAATCGCCATCGTAATCTGAACATCATCAGCCTCGAGGACCCGATCGAATTCGTCCATCGCAGTGCCAAATCGCAGGTCATTCAGCGCGAACTCGGCACGCACCTCACGAGCTTTGCTGACGGCATTCGTTCGTCACTGCGCGAAGACCCCGACGTCATACTCGTCGGCGAAATGCGTGATGCCGAAACCATCAGCATGGCGATGACAGCAGCGGAAACCGGCCATCTGGTGTTTGGCACGCTGCACACGACCGGCGCAGTCAAAACCATCGACCGCATTATTGATGCCCTGCCGAGTGATCAGCGGGAACAGACCAAGGCATTCCTGTCGCAGAGCCTCAAAGCCGTCATGACACAGAACCTCATCAAGACACCTGACGGCAAAGGCCGTCATGCCTGCCTCGAGGTAATGGTCATGACCCGGGCAATCGCGAATCTGATACAGACGGATCAGAACCATCAGATCTTCAGCCAGCTGCAAACCGGCGGCGACATGGGCATGCAGACCATGGATCAGGCATTGCTGGATGCGGTGCAGGCCAAACACGCCGATCCCGATCATGCGTTCCGTTTTGCACAGGACAAAACACTGTTTCAGAAATTCGTCACCGACACGGCGATATTGCGGCGCGTCGACCTTCAGGAACCAGTGTAGGCCATGGCTGATATCAATCAATATCTGCAGATGCTTGTTGAACGCGGCGGGTCAGACCTGCACATGATTGCGGGACTGCCGCCGCGCATGCGCGTCTTCGGCGATCTGGATGTTTTCGAAAACGAACCACTGACGGCAGCGCGCACGGAAGAATTGCTGCGCGAGATCATGCCGGAAAAAGCGATTGCTGAATTCAACGAACACGAGTCAGCAGACTTCGCTTACAACATTGAAGGAATGGCCCGTTTCCGCGTCAATATCATGCGCCATCTCGGCGGTATGGGCGGCGTATTCCGAGCCATTCCGCGCAGCGCCAAGTCGCTGGATGAACTCAACATGCCGCCGGCGCTGAAAGCACTCTGTCAGCAGACGCAGGGGCTGATACTCGTGACCGGTAAAACCGGTTCGGGCAAATCGACAACGCTGGCGGCAATGATCAACGAGATCAACGCCAGTCTTAAAGGCCATATTCTGACGATTGAAGACCCGATTGAGTTTGTTCACGATCGCAACAAGTGTCTTATCAGCCAACGTGAAGTCGGCGACCACACACACAATTTCGCCGACGCATTGCATTCGGCATTGCGCGAAGACCCCGACGTGATTCTGGTGGGCGAAATGCGTGACCTCGAGACCATCAGCATCGCAGTGACTGCTGCAGAGATGGGCATTCTGGTGATGGGCACACTGCACACTAACGGCGCCGCGCAGACAGTCGACCGCATCGTAAATGTATTCCCGACTGACAAACAGCCTCACGTCCGGACTATGTTGTCGACCTCGCTAAAAGGCGTGGTGTCGCAGCAGCTCGTGCCGCGCAAAGAAGGCGACGGCCTGCATGCCGCGCTTGAGATCCTGATCAACAACTCAGCAACCGCCAACCTGATCCGGCAGGGCAAACTTGATCAGCTGGAAACGGCTATGCAGTCGGGCCGTAAGAGCGGTATGTGCACGATGGACAGAGCTCTGAGCGACCTGTTCGACCGCGGCCAGATCACCGGGCGCACGGCATACGATTTCGCGAACGACAAAGAGAAGTTCCGCGAACACAAGGACATTGCTATCTGACAGCGCGACCTTGCTGTAAACTTGCGCCACCATGTCGCAAGCCGCCCGCAAACTCCTTGTCACCAGTGCACTCCCGTACGCCAACGGCCCGATTCATATCGGTCATCTGGTCGAGTACCTGCAAACCGATATCTGGGTGCGTTTTCAAAAGCTTATCGGCAACAACTGCACTTATATATGTGCCAGCGACGCGCACGGCACGCCGATCATGCTGCGCGCGCGCCAGGAAGACATCAGCCCTGAAATACTGGTTGAGAACTTCAGACTGGAGCATCAGCAGGATTTCGCGGCATTCCACATCGCTTTCGACAACTACCATTCGACGCACTCGGAAGAAAATCGCGAGCTGGTAGAGCAGATCTACACAGAGCTGGATGCCAAGGGCCTGATCGAACGGCGCACCATCGAGCAGGCCTACGACGAATCAGCGGGCATGTTTTTACCTGACCGCTTTTTGAAAGGAACCTGCCCGCGCTGTCAGGCGGAAGATCAGTACGGTGACAATTGTGAAGTGTGCGGCGCGACCTACGCTACCAGTGAACTGATTGCGCCACGGTCGATTCTTTCCGATACCGCACCGGTCATGCGTGAGTCTGAGCACTTGTTCTTCCGGCTGGCCGAGTTTGAATCCATGCTGCAGGAATGGACTCGTGGTGAGGCGGTCGATGATGCCGTGGGTAAGAAACTGCAGGAATGGTTTGATACCGGTCTGCAGGACTGGGATATCTCTCGTGATGCGCCGTATTTCGGTTTTCGCATTCCCGGCACCGATGACAAATATTTCTATGTCTGGCTCGATGCGCCGGTGGGCTATCTGGCAAGCTTCCTGCACCTGTGTGCACGGCGCCCTGACCTCGATTTTGATGAATATTTCGCGAAAGACTCCACGACGGAGCTCTATCACTTCATCGGCAAAGATATCGTCTATTTTCACACGCTCTTCTGGCCCGCAGTGCTCGAGGGCGCAAACCTGCGCAAACCAACAGGTGTATTTGCCCACGGCTTCCTGACCGTCAACGGGCAAAAGATGTCGAAATCCCGCGGCACCTTTATCGCAGCGCGCACCTATCTGCAGCATCTCGACCCGGAGTACCTGCGCTACTACTACGCCGTCAAGCTGAGCGCGGGCATTGAGGACATCGACCTCAACCTCGAAGATTTCGTACAGCGCGTCAACTCCGACCTGGTGGGTAAGCTGGTCAACATCGCGAGCCGCTGCGCCGGGTTCATCGCGCGCGGAGCCGACGGGCGGCTGGCCGCGACGCTCGAGCGACCAGAGCTCTACAACACCTTTGTTGACGCCGGCGACAGCATTGCCGGGCACTACGCGGCGCGTGACTACTCCCGCGCCGTGCGTGAAATCATGCGCCTGGCTGATATGGCCAATCAGTACATTGATGAACGCAAGCCGTGGGTGCTCAACAAAGAAGGCAAGACAGACGAAGTGCAGCAGGTCTGCACGCAGGGGCTGAACCTGTTTCGCGTGCTGATGACATATCTGACACCCGTGCTGCCGGCGATGGCGGACAAAGCCGCCGCATTTCTGCAGTGCGGTTTCGAGCACTGGGATGACCGCAATACGCCGTTGCTCGACACGACCATCGGTCAGTTCACGCCGCTACTGACACGGGTTGACCCCGACAAGGTGGCACACATGGTGGCTGACTCAAAAGCAGAACCTGCCACCTCCGGTGACAACTCATCCGAAACCACTCCATCCGACGACAAGACGACGGATAACAATATGATCAGTATTGATGACTTTCTGAAAGTCGACCTGCGGGTCGCGAAAATCCTGCACGCCGAAGCAGTGGAGGATGCGGATAAACTGTTGCGGATTACCGTCGATGACGGCGATGGCGAGCGGCAGGTGCTGGCCGGCATCCGCAAAGCCTATGACCCCGCTACCCTGAAGGGACGGCATGTTGTCATTGTGGCGAATCTGAAACCGCGCAAGATGCGTTTTGGCACGTCAGAAGGCATGATACTGGCAGCAGGCGAAGACGATATTTTCCTGCTGGGCCCCGACGACGGCGCACGTGCCGGCATGCGGGTGCGCTAACGCCACACAGGATTGCACCGCCGCCATGACAGATCTGATCCTGATCATACTGGCCACGGTACTCGTCAATAACTTTGTCCTGACCAAGTTCCTGGGGCTGTGCCCGTTTCTGGGCGCCGGTTCGCGTTTCGAGACGGCCACCGGTATGGCGCTGGCGACGACCTTTGTCCTCACGCTGGCATCAGGGCTCAGTTATCTCGTTAATACATGGCTACTCGTGCCCACCGGCACAGGTTATCTGCGGCTCCTCGCATTTATCGTGATCATTGCCGGCACCGTGCAATTTACCGAATTGATGATTCGCCGGGCGAGCCCTCTCCTGCATCAGGTGCTGGGAATTTTTCTGCCCCTTATTACGACTAACTGCGCGGTGCTGGGCATCGCGCTGTTGAACGTGCAACAAAGTACCAGCCTGCCCGAGGCACTGGCTTACGGCCTCGGCGGCGGGCTGGGCTTCAGCCTGGTCATCGCGCTGTTTGCAGGCTTACGCGAGCGCACCGCGGCGGCCGATGTGCCTGTCGCATTTCGCGGCACAGCCGTGTCGCTGGTGACCGCCGCTTTTATGGCGCTGGCCTTTATGGGCTTTGCCGGACTGATCAGGGGCTGATGCAGTTGCTATGACCATCGCGATCATCATCATGAGCAGCATTGCCGCCTGCATCGGCGCCGCCCTGTGGCTCGCGCGTCGCGGGGTTACCCAGAGCCCGGACTCGCCGGTCGAGAAGATCGACGCATTGCTGCCGCAAACTCAGTGCGGGCAATGCGGCTACGCGGGTTGCCGTCCCTATGCGGAAGCTATTGCAAATGGCACTGCTGACATCGATCAGTGCGCACCCGGCGGTGATTCAACCGCGACCGCGTTGGCGAACCTACTGGGTCGCCCGGTAACTTCGATAAATCCGGCTTTCGGCAATTACGAACCGGCGTCCGTTGCGGTTATCGACGAAGATGCATGCATCGGCTGCGCGCTGTGCATCGCTGCGTGCCCCGTGGATGCAATTGTAGGCGCACATCGCTATACCCACACTGTGATTCGTTCTGAATGCACGGGCTGCAAACTGTGTCTGCCGCCCTGCCCGGTCGACTGCATTCGCATCGAACCGTTACGCATGCCGCGCAAGGCTGCCTGACGCCATGCGGGTCGACATTAGTCACGCAGTAACACCCGAATGGGGGGTGCCGTTTGCGGCGCAAGAGCGGGTACTCGACCTGCCGGTGCACGCGGCACCGCTGCCGGCCGTAGCTATAGTCCCGCTGTTGCAGCATTCCGGCGCAGCAGCAGAACCCATCGTTGCGGTCGGCGATGTCGTCCATACGGGACAGCCGATCGGCACCGTCCCGGACAACGCACTCGGCGCACGTGTCCACGCACCGCTTTCAGGTCGCATCGTTGCGATTGAGAAAGGCCCGGTGCCCGGGCGCCGTGATGCGCTGTGTGTGCATATAGAGAACGATGGCAACGATACGCGCTGGCAGGGTTACACCTCGCAACCGCGGCCACTCAGCCTGTCGACATCAGCATTGCGGCATGCGGTGATTGAAGCCGGAATCGTGGGGCTCGGAGGCGCAACCTTCCCGGCCGGCGTCAAACTGAATCGCGGCAGCGGGGTCAACACGCTGATACTCAACGCGGCGGAATGTGAACCCGTCATCAACTGCGACGATGCGCTCATGCGTCAGGACAGCGACATGATGCTGCTGGGTGCACAGATCATGCTGCGCATACTTGAAGCTGATGAATGCATCGTCGCTCTGAAACAGGGCATGTCGCGGACGCTCGAAATCGTCACCGCAGCGATCGACAGACTGGATGACGACCGGTTTCGCATCGTGCTGGTGCCGTCTGTGTACCCGGTTGGTGGCGAAGCTCAGCTTATCCAGATGCTGACCGGTGACGAGATCCCGTCGGGCGGCCTGCCGTGGGACAGCGGCGCTATCTGCCAGAATGTCGGGACTGCGGCCGCAATCGCGCATTTCCTGACACTGGGCGAACCGCTGATCAGTCGACTTGTTACGGTCTGCGGCGGTGGCATCAGCAAGCCCGGCAACTATGTCACACGCATCGGCACCCCTATCCGTGACCTGCTGACCGTGGCGGGCGGACAGCCGACGGGAGCAGCAACCGTGATCATGGGCGGCCCGATGATGGGCATCGCGCTCGACAGCATCGACATGCCTGTGACCAAAGCCACCAATTGTCTATACGTGCCGACTGATGATGAATTGACAGCACAGCCGGAACCTGTCGCCTGCATCCGCTGTGGTGACTGCGCGACGGTGTGCCCTGCCGCGCTGACACCGCAGATTCTTTTGCAGACCCTGCGCACCAATGACTACGACAGCCTGCAGCGCCTGGGGCTGCCTGACTGTATTGAGTGCGGTTGCTGCGATTACGTATGCCCCAGTCATATACCGCTGACTCGCGAATTCATTCGGGGCAAGCAGCAACTCTGGCAAATTGGCTTCGAAAAACGCCGGGCTGAACAGGCGGCGAAACGTGTTAACGCCCGCGAACAACGTCTTGCGACGGCTGAGCGCAACGACGCCGATGCGGAATTGCATGACGTCAGCGACGGTGACGCAGCGAAAGCCAGACTGGATGAATTGCTGCGTCGGGTCGATGATGAGAACAACGCGCCATGAAGACGCCTTCGGCACCGCATTGGCTGGGCCGCAACAGCGTGCCGCTCATGATGCAGCGTGTACTGCTGGCACTGCTTCCTTTTTACGTGACGTCTACGTTTTTCTTTGGCCTCGGCGTGCTCAGCAATGCGTTGCTGCTGATTGTTTTTTGCTGCCTGGCTGAAGCGCTTGCGCTGGCAGCACGGGGTCGCGACATTCGCGGCGGCCTGCAGGATTACAGTGCTGTCGTAGCCGCGCTGCTGATCGCCCCCTGCCTGCCGCCGGGCACAACCTGGTGGGTGCTCGCGGTGGCGGCGGTGTTCGCCATACTGCTGGCGAAACATGTGTATGGCGGCCTCGGCCACAACGTGTTCAATCCCGCCATGGCGGGATACGTCGCTGTACTGATTGCGTTCCCGCAACACGTCGCCGAATGGCCTGCAATGGCGGCAAGCGCCGATGGAATCAGCGATGCAATAGTCGATGCAAGCACCGGCGCCACGCCGCTCGATACTGTGAAAATGCAGTTGGGCCAGATGCGCACCATGACGGAAATTACCGCGACTGAGCAGTTCGGCCTGCTCGCAGGTTACGGATGGGAATGGATGAACCTGACAGCACTGGCGGGCGGACTGTGGCTGCTCAGAAAAGGCGTGATGAGCTGGCACGCGCCGGGCGCCATGTTACTGACGATGGGCTTGCTGTATTTCGGCTTTTACGCATTCTCGCCTGCGACCCAACCGTCACCGGTGCTCGGCCTGCTTAGCGGCGGGACGATGCTCGCAGCATTTTTTATCGTCACCGATCCGGTGTCCGGTGCCGCGACGCCGCTTGGCCGCATCATTTTCGGCGCCGGCACTGGCGCACTGTGTTTTGCAATGCGCGCCTGGGGTGCGTATCCGGACGGCATCGCCTTTGCAGTCCTGTTTATGAATATGTGCGCGCCGCTGCTCGATCGCTACACCCTGCCGCGGATCTACGGCCATCGGAAACGGCCATAAGAAACGGACATGAACCAAGATCATGAATGACAGCCCTGCTGACAAAAGCCCCGGACTCATCGCCGGCATCGTCATACTCGTGGTGCTTGCAGCCGTCGTCACTGCAGTTCTGGCACTGACCAGCGACGCGACCGCGGTGCGTCGTGAGCAAAATCAGGCCGTGTATGCAGCGCGATTGCTGCGCGATGTGATTCCTGACGCCGACTACGCGCCGCAACCGGGCGCAATTGTGTTGCCGATAACGGGTGCGGAAACGCTCGGCACCACGGAGGCACTGCCCGCCTACCCGCTGTACCGGGACGGCAACGCTGTCGGCGTCGTGCTGACCGTCATAGCGCCGGACGGCTACGTCGCCCCGCTGACCCTGCTGGTGGGTATCGACCGGGAGGGTAAACTCACCGGCGTGCGGGTCACAGAGCATCGCGAAACGCCCGGCCTCGGTGATCAGGTTGAGCGCAACAAGTCGGACTGGATCACGACCTTCGACGGCCGCTCACTCGCAGAAACGCCGCGAACGGCGTGGGCGCTCCGCCTCGACGGCGGTGAATTTGATCACATCAGTGGCGCGACCATTACCAGCCGAGCGGTTGTCAACGCGGTGGGCAATGCACTAAAGCACTACGACAGCAGTCGCGACCAGTTGCTCACGCCACCGGCAACCACCGACGACTAAACCACCGTCCGTTTTTATTCGTCAGCGCGTATAAAACTCGTGACTGTAGCGAGCAAGCAAGGTGCGATCACTGCCGGCCGGCCGGATATCGAAATCGAAATTAATCGTTTCGCGGTTTTCAACATTGACCGTGCCGATGTAATAGATGCTCACATCGTCACGTATCTCCTGCAGCTTGAGGGTTTTCAGCTGACCCGTAAGATTGGCGGTGGTGAGTTTCACATCAGCCGTCACGGGCGTGTCGATGCCGGGCTCATCTGACTTTTTAAGCACTACAAGATTAATCAGCCCCAGATCCTCGCTGCGGGTGATGCCGTAGCTTTGTGCAATATCTGGTGTCAGGCCATCACTGGTCATCGCGTTGACATGGATAACGTAATCACCGAATTGCGCGTAGCTTTGGCCGGCGTTTAGCCGCTTGCGGCCGTCTTCTGCCTGCGAGGTCGGCACATCGGGCGGACTGCAGGCACTCAGCGCCAGCGCACCGGACCCGAGCAACAGCGCGGTGAGCAGTGTTGATTTACGACAATTCATTGCAATAACCCCCATTACGGTTACGACTCTGCGTAGGCCGCAGGGCCGACTTCTTTATACAGCTCGTGCCAGCGACGCGCTTCAATGTAATCAAGCAACGTTTCTGACTCGCCTTCCAATTCTGAAATACGCGCTTTAATGACGTCACCGATGCTGATCAGCCCGAGCACCTGATCATCTTCAACCACCGGAAGATGCCGGATGCGCCGGTCACTCATACACGCCATCACGCTCATCATATTGTCATCCGGGCCCGCCGTAATGACATTGGTCGTCATAATGGCGCTCGCCGGCGAGTTTAAGACATCAACAGATTCTTCGGCCAGACCTCTGACAACATCGCGCTCGGACAACACGCCGGCAATGTTGCCATGATCATCGAGTACAAGCACGCTGCCAATGCGATGCTCACGCAAGATTTGCACGACCTCACTCACAGAGGTTGACGGCGCAACGGCATGCACATGACCACCCTTTTCTTCGATGATACTGCGCGCCGTTACCCGGTACGCCCATTCGCGTGCGTGAATGATGCGTACCCAGTTGTCGAGCAATTCCATCGCATAGGTCTGCAAGCGGGAACGCCCGCTGAAGCGGTCGAACATGCGGCCCAACACGCCAAACTTCGGCCGGTAATCGAAATACAGCCTGATCAGCACCGTGCCGGCGTCTTCCGCGACGCTGCAGGTGTAGCGCAGCTGCGCCGCCGGCACCGGAAAATCGCCCGTGACAGCCATGCTGTAGAGACGCCCTTCTTCCAGACCGACCCGTTCCTCTTCCCAGTGATTCCCGTCACGCCCGGTAAGACGACGCCGCAATGAGCCGTCAGCCGTCTCCAGCATCTCCATCCGGCGCGCGGCCGGCGGCAAACCAGGGTCGCCCTCAAGGTCCGAAACAATGCTCCAGACCATGCTGATATGCGCCTTCACGCGACGCCTCACTTCGACCACAGCCATGCGTGTCTCCGGGTGATTTCCCCCCATCCTACTACCCATCGGGCCGGCTACCGAAGCGCTTTCGCAACAGGCCGTCGACGACCGCCATTCGAGCAGCGGCCATGCTAGGTTATTGGTATGTTTTATATACTGTTTTTAGCCGTTTTCCGGTTGTGCTGCGCTGCTTGCTACGCCCATAGCCATACAGTAGTATCGCGACCGGCAAACGAGGTCTCGCAACAGGTCCGGTGGGGCCTGTAATCACCCGGTTGCAGCAGCATGAATCAATCGTTCCAAAGCCGCATCGAGGTTCGTCCGAACTGCTCGCTGACGACTCGCGGAACACAGATATTTTTGCTGACTGCCGGGGTCGCGTGCCTCACGCCCGGCATCGTGCTGCTGGCCCTGGGATTCTGGCCCGTACTGCCCTTTGCCGGTATGGAATTTTTGGCGCTTGTGTCAGCAACCTGGTGGAGCTTACGCAAGGGACGATACCGCGAAGTCATCGAGTTACGGGACGACCGCATCACCATCGAAAAATTCAGCCATTCCGGACACAGTCGGACCGTGGCTCCTGTGCACTGGTGCACTGTTCGTCTTGTGACGGGCAAACACCGCTGGAGCCCCCGCAAACTGGTGTTGCGGGCTGGAATGGAGGAATGCGAGGTGGCATCATGTCTCACCGATCCTGAGCGGGTTCAGTTGTGGCAGCGATTGCACAATCTGATCGGCCCTGTTAACCAGACACCGCGGCCGCGGATGCCGAATTAATTCCATGAAATTCAGGAATTTAGATTATGAGGTTGGAACGCATGTTCACTAGCATGTTCAAGAGATTGTGTACGCCACTGTCAGTTGCGACTGCCGCTGCGTTCGCTGCACTGATGGCCACACCCGCTGCGCTGGCTGCGTGGGAACTCGATATGCCCATCGGCAAATCATCACTGTCCGATGAAATCATGGGTCTGCACCATCTGATACTGATCATTTGCACGGTTGTCTGCGTCGCCGTGTTTGCGTTCGCCTTCTACACCATGGCCACCTGTCGCCGCTCGCAGGGCGTCAAAGCCGCGCAGTTCAGCCACAGCACCCGGGCCGAGATTATCTGGACGCTGATCCCGACGCTGGTGCTCATCGGCATGGCCATCCCGTCTGCCCGCACCATCCTCAAAATCGAGGACACCAGTGGCGCGGACATCAGTATCAAAGTTACCGGCTATCAGTGGAAATGGAGCTACGACTATCTGGATGAAGACAAATTCTTCTACAGCTCGCTGGATCGTGCCTCTAACGCCGCCGCCCAACAGGATTCAGGGATTGACCCCGCGACGGTCAAAAACTACCTGCGCAACGTCGACAACCCGATGGTCGTGCCGGTTAACAAGAAAATCCGCATTTTGCTGACCGGAAACGACGTCATCCACTCGTGGTGGGTGCCGGAGCTGTACGTCAAAAAAGACGCCAATCCGGGCTTTATTAATGAAACCTGGTTCGAGGCCACTGAAACCGGAATTTTCCGCGGTCAGTGCACCGAACTCTGCGGGCGCGGTCATGGCTTTATGCCGATCGTGGTCGTGGTCGTCACCGACGACGAATACCAGCAGTGGCTGGACGGAGATCTGGGCTGGAACGAAGAAGCTCAGGAAATGATTGTTACCCGAATTGATGATGCGCCGGCTGATCAGCTGGCAGCACTGTAAGTTTCAGCAGGAAAGCAGATATGACTGACCATACCGCCGCAGGTCACGACGACCATCATGACGCGCCGCCCACCAGCTTTGCAGAGCGCTGGCTGTTTACAACTAACCATAAAGATATCGGTACGCTGTACCTGATTTTCTCGCTGGTCATGTTCTTCGTGGGCGGCTCCATGGCGCTCGTCATCCGCGCCGAGTTGTTTCAGCCGGGCCTGCAGTTTGTAGACCCGCAGTTCTTTAACAGCATGACCACCGTGCACGCACTGCTGATGGTCTTCGGCGCCGTCATGCCGGCCTTCGTTGGCCTCGCCAACTGGCTGATTCCCATGATGGTGGGTGCGCCGGACATGGCATTGCCGCGCATGAATAACTGGAGCTTCTGGATTCTACCGTTTGCCTTCAGCATGCTCATCATGACGCTGTTTTTGCCGGGCGGCGCTCCCGCCGGCGGCTGGACGCTCTACCCGCCTCTGGTCATGCAAACCGGCGACGCCTTCCCGTTCATGGTGTTTGCGATCCACCTCATGGGCGCGTCATCAATCATGGGCTCGATCAATGTGATCGTGACCATCATGAATATGCGGGCACCCGGCATGACGCTGATGAAAATGCCGCTGTTTGTGTGGACCTGGCTGATTACGGCGTACCTGCTAATCGCCGTGATGCCGGTACTCGCCGGTGCAGTGACCATGCTGCTTACGGACCGTTATTTCGGCACCAGCTTCTTTAATGCAGCGGGTGGCGGTGACCCGGTTCTGTTCCAGCATATCTTCTGGTTCTTCGGCCATCCCGAGGTTTACATCATGATCCTGCCCGCCTTCGGCGTGGTATCGCAGATCATCCCCACCTTCTCGCGTAAACCGCTGTTTGGTTACTCATCCATGGTGTACGCAACCGCATCGATCGCCTTCCTGTCGTTTATTGTGTGGGCGCACCACATGTTCACCACCGGCATGCCGATCGCCGGACAGCTGTTCTTCATGCTGGCGACCATGCTCATCGCTATTCCGACGGCGGTAAAAATCTTTAACTGGCTCGCAACGATGTGGAAAGGCGAACTGACCTTTGAGACACCGATGCTGTTCTCGGTTGCCTTCGTGCTGTTATTCACGATCGGCGGATTCTCGGGGCTGATGCTGGCCATCGCACCGGCCGATTACCAGTACCATGACACCTACTTCGTGGTTGCCCACTTCCATTACGTGCTGGTGCCGGGCGCAATCTTTTCACTGATTGCTGCCGCCTACTACTGGCTGCCGAAGTGGACCGGCTATATGTATAACGAAGCGCTCGGCAAGTGGCACTTCTGGTTATCACTGATCGGCGTCAATGTGCTGTTCTTCCCGCAACACTTTCTGGGTCTGGCGGGCATGCCCCGGCGTATTCCGGATTACCCGACCCAGTTTGCCGACTTCAACGCAGTCTCGTCGGTTGGCGCCTTCATCTTCGGCTTCAGTCAGCTGCTGTTCGTGGCAGCCATCTGGAGCAGCGTGAAAGGCAAAGACAAGGCTACTGATCAGGTCTGGGACGGCGCCAAAGGGCTGGAATGGACGCTCCCGTCACCGGCTCCGTACCATAGCTTCAGCGAGCCGCCGAAGATCGACTGACTCATCCAGTACGGCTGAATGGACATGACAACCGCAAATAACTCCACCGACAATACACCTGCGAACCGGCCGCTGACCCGGCCTGCGCGTCGCATGGTCATCGGTCTGGTGCTGCTGGCGCTGGGCTTTTATGTGGGCTTCATACTGATGGCGGCTTTCGGTCGTTAATTTATCGGCATGAATACGCAGCAGCCACCGGTAACGACACGCAATCTGGCCCTGCGGCTCGGCGGCGCAGCTGTGCTCATGTTCGGCTTCGGGTTCGCACTGGTGCCGCTGTACGATATTTTCTGTGAAGTTACCGGGATCCGGTTTGAGCTGCGCGCGAGTGACGAAGCCCGGATCACCGAGCAGCCTGCGCTGTCCCGCGCAGTGACGCTTGAGCTGCTCGCGAGCACGGGCAATGGCGCACCGTGGGAGTTTCGCCCGGTGGCGGACAGCATCGAAGTGCAAACCGGTCTGATGCAGGAAACCGCATACTTTGCCAAAAACCTGTCCGGGCGCGATATTGTCGGCACGGCGACACCTGATGTGGCACCACGCGAAGCGGGTCGCTATCTGAAGAAGGTTGAATGCTTCTGTTTCACCGAGCAACCGTTCGCGGAAGGCGAAGCGCGGAATATGCCGGTGCGCTTTTACATTGAACCGGATCTGCCTGCGCACATCGATACCATCACGCTGGCATACACTTTTCACGAGAAGCCGTCCGCGGCTGACAATGCGCAGGTTGCGGCAGACGACGCAACACACGCAGCACAACTTTAGGCCTATACATACAAGGGTTTCCCATGGCTAACGCATCTCCTGACAGCTATTACGTTCCCCACGGCAGCCACTGGCCGATGACCGGCTCTATCGGGCTGTTCGGGATCATGATCGGCGCCTCAATGTGGCTGAACGGCGTCGATATCGGCCCGTTCGTATTTGCGATCGGCTTCTCGATATTGATCTACATGGTGTTCGGCTGGTTCGGCACCGTGATCCGCGAGAGCGAAGGCGGCATCTACAACAAAGATGTTGATAAGTCGTTCCGCATGGGTATGGGCTGGTTCATTTTCTCCGAGGTGATGTTTTTCGCCGCATTCTTCGGCACGCTGTTTTATGCGCGGGGCATTTCACTGCCCTGGCTCGGCGGCGACAGCAATAACTTTTTCACCAATGCTCTGCTCTGGGAAAATTACACACCGGTATGGCCGTCAGCGGCCAACGGCCCGGGCGGTCTCGGCGGTGCATTCGAAACAATGGGCGCCTGGGGCATCCCGGCGCTCAATACCGCTCTGCTGCTGGCGTCGGGCGTGACACTGACGATCGCTCACCACGCGATTCAGGAAGGCAACCGCAAGGTACTGAATATCTTTCTGGCAGCGACCTTTATCCTCGGCTTCATCTTTATGGGCTTTCAGGCTTACGAGTACATTCACGCCTACAATGATCTGAACCTGAAACTGACCACCGGCATCTACGGCACAACATTCTTCATGCTGACGGGCTTTCACGGCCTGCACGTGACGCTGGGCGCCATCATGCTGCTTGTGATCTGGCTACGGTGCCTGAAGGGGCATTTCACAGAAGAAAATCACTTCGCCTTTGAGGCTGTGGCCTGGTACTGGCACTTTGTGGACGTCGTTTGGTTATTCCTGTTCGTTTTCGTCTACTGGATCTGATTTCTGACAGTTTGAGCACGACCAACAAAAACCCGCCATCCGTGCGGGTTTTTGTTTTAATAACCCGCTATGACAGAGACGCCTGACACCCCACAGGGCAGCAGTGACGATGTGCAGCTGGACCCGGTGCTCGACGCGATGATCGAGTCACTGATCGTAATCGATGCTGATGGCGTCATCGAGCGCGTCAACAAGGCGACCACCGACATGTTCGGCTACAGTCCGGGCGAGCTGCTGGGCCAGAATATCAGCCTGCTGATGTACGGCACTGACAAGGCACGGCACGACAAATACCTGGATCGCTACCATCGCACCGGCAAAAAACGGATCATCGGGATCGGTCGTGAAGTCCTTGCCGCACGCAAAGACGGATCAACGTTTCCTGCGGATATTGCCGTCGGCGAGATCAAGCGGGGCGAGTTTATCCGCTACGTCGGTCTGATTCGCGATCTGACCGAGCAACGGCAGACCGAAGAGGTCGCCCTGAAACAGCGCGAAGAGATGATCAATGTCAGTCGCCTCAGCATGATGGGCGAGATGGCGGCGGCGATGGCCCATGAGCTGAACCAACCGCTCACCGCGATCGCTAACTTCGCAGCCGCGAGCGACCGGCTGCTGCAGAACACAACTGATGGCAACGTGGCGCGCGTTCAGGAAGCGCTTCGCGACATTCAGGATCAGGCGCATCGAGCGGGCGAAGTTATCCGGCGCACGCGCTCCTTCACGCGATCAGGCGATGCAGAACGCGTGGTAACCACCGTCAATCAGATGTACCACCCGATTGTGCCGCTGACCGAGCTGGACGCGAAGGCGAGCAATATCCGGCTGGTCAGCGAAATCCCGGCAGATCTGCCGGAAGTGTCGGCGGATCCGGTGCAGATACAGCAGGTCATGCTCAATCTGATTCGCAACGCCGTTGATGCCATGCAGAACACCGCGCCCGACCGGCGGCAGATACTGATCAGCGCCAAGCTCACAGCGCCGCACGAAATTCGCGTCGAGGTGCGCGATCACGGCTCTGGCGTCAGTGCATCGGATGCCGCGGATATCTTTAACGCCTTTTACACGACCAAATCAGCCGGAATGGGCATGGGTCTGGCAATTTGCCGGACGATCATTCGCAATCACGGGGGCGAGCTGGGCTTCCGCAACAACACCCCGAATGCGCCGCAAGACGGGGCAACGTTCTTTTTTACACTGCCGACGAGGACAGACTAAACCCATGAGCACAGATCACAACATAGTGCATATCGTCGACGACGACGATGCGGTGCGCAAATCGTTACAGATGTTATTCGAGTCAGTCGGTGTGGGTACATCACTCTACGAGTCAGGTGACGACTTTCTTGCGCAGCTGGATGAGTCTGCTGAAGGCTGCATCCTGCTGGATATACGCATGCCCGGCACCAGCGGTCTTGAAGTGCAAAAGCAGCTGATTGAGCGTGGCAATCGTATGCCGGTTATATTCATCACCGGTCACGGAGATGTGCCGATGGCCGTCGAAGCCATGCAAATCGGCGCATTCGACTTTGTGCAGAAGCCGTTCCGCGATCAGGACCTCATGGAGCGCGTGTCGCAGGCATTGTCCCAGTGCGAAGAGCAGCGCGAGGAGAACGAACACCGGCAGGAAGTTCAGCAACGCTTCGACACACTGACGCCGCGCGAAAAGGAAATCATGTCCTGCGTGGTGATGGGTCAGGCGAATAAAGTCATCGCAATTGACCGCAATGTCAGTCAGCGCACGGTGGAAATTCACCGCGCACGGGTCATGGAAAAAATGGCCGCTCGCTCGCTGGCCGATCTTGTCCGTATGTCGATCCAGCTCGGGCTGTAGACCGACACTGCCGATCTAGTCCATCGGCACGGCGCTCAGACCATCCTGTCGCGAATAATATTCTGCGATCACGTCCAGCTCCGCATCGCTGAGCGCCATAATATTGGCCTGCATGACAGTGGCGTTGACACCCTGACGCGCGCCATTCTTATAGTCATACAGCGCCTGCAGCAGGTAGTCCTTATGCTGTCCGGCCAGATACGGGTAGATCGAAATCTGGCCGATACCTGTTTCGCCGTGACAGGCTTTGCAGGTGGTGGCTGCATCCGGCGCGGTGCCCACCGGTTGGGCCGCTTCCAATGGCGGGACGACACTGGTCAGGTAGGCGGCAATATCCGCGATCTCCTGATCGTCATACGAAGCAGCCTGAGCCGTCATCGTCTGATGATCACGCTTGCCATCACGATACAGCTTGAGCGCCTCAATCAGATAGTCAGCTGATTGCCCGCCGATGCGCGGCACGTGGTAAGTCGGGTAAACGTTGTTGTAACTGTCGACTGCGTGACAACCCTTACAGGTGTCCGCCAGCACGCGACCGCGCTCTATATCACCTTCAGCATGGGCGATCTGCGCGCTAAAGAAAGCAATGACGGCAACAGCGCGAACTGCGCTTACCGCGACTCTGCTGTACGTAGACAACATGTTGTAGTCCTGTCCTTGTGAATACTGCCAGGCCCGGCCGGGCAAGGTCGGGCGTAATGTTAGTCAGTTGAGGGGGAAAATTCCAGCAAAAACTGGCCTCCGCCGGAGGCTTCCCCTACAATTTTGGAGTAGCTCAGGATGACCAATTGACTCAGTACAAACAAATACTTACCGATGGCCTTTGGACACAGAATCCGGGGCTGATCCAGTTCCTCGGCATCTGCCCTCTGCTGGCAGTCAGCAATTCGCTGGTTAACGGGCTCGGGCTGGGGCTGGCAACGCTGTTCGTACTCATCGGCAGTAATTTTATCGTGGCACTGCTGCGACCGGTGCTGAATCGCGACGTACGCCTGCCGATATTCGTGCTGATCATTGCAACGCTGGTCACACTCGTTGAACTGGTCGCAGAAGCCTGGTTTTTTGATCTGTGGCTGAGCCTCGGGATTTTTCTGCCGCTGATCGTCACCAACTGCGTCATCCTTGCAAGAGCCGAAAGTTTTGCCTCACGACAACCGGTCTCGGCCGCCGTCGTTGACGGCATCGCCCACGGGCTCGGTTTCGCTGCGGTTCTCATTTTGCTGGGCGGAATGCGTGAACTGATCGGCAACGGCACCTTGTTTGCAGGCGCCGAGATGCTGTTTGGCCCTGCCGCGACAGGTATGGAACTGCGTTTTTATGACGGCGGCTTCCTGCTGGCACTGCTGCCGCCGGGCGCGTTTCTGGGCCTCGCCTTGCTCGTTGCGGTACGTAACATCATCGAGCAGCGCAGCAGCAGTGCTGACAGTCGTAGCGATGTCACAACAGACACCGCATGAACAAGATCAAACGCGCGGAGATTTTCCGCCGGCTTGCAGAGCATATCGACAAACCCGAAACCGAGCTCAACTACAGCAGCGCTTTTGAGCTTCTGATTGCGGTCATCCTGTCGGCGCAGGCCACTGACGTCGGCGTGAACAAGGCCACCGCCAAACTCTACCCGGTAGCCAACACACCGGAGG
>JABDLC010000018.1 GCA_013001905.1 Gammaproteobacteria bacterium
GAACAGGCCCGCGAATACGTACTGAAGTACAAAGACCATCCGGCACTCCTGATCTGGGGCGTTGGTAACGAGATGGAAGGCTTCGCGGAAGGTGACGATCCGGTCATCTGGAAAGCGGTGAACGACATCGCCGCGATGATCAAAGAACTCGATCCCCACCATCCGACCATGACAGTCACGGCAGAGATTGGCGGCGGGCGCGTGCAGAGCGTGAACGAGCTGTGCCCCGACATCGATATCCACGGCATCAACTCGTATGGCGGCGGTGCGTCGCTGGCAGATCGCTACCGTGCTGCGGGCGGCAAGAAGCCCATCATCCTCACGGAGTTCGGTCCGGCCGGCGCGTGGGAAACCGGCGCAACTGAATGGGGCGCCCCTTTCGAACTCACCAGTAGCGACAAAGCGGCTGCATACCGGCGCACTTATGAAGGCAGTGTGACCGGAGCCAAAGGGCTTGCGCTCGGGTCTTACGCATTCATCTGGGGTTACAAGATGGAAGCAACCGGTACCTGGTTCGGTATGTTTCTGCCGGATGGCTCACGCCTCGCGTCGGTCGACACCATGCAAGAGCTCTGGTCCGGCGAGCCGCCGGCAGATCGGGCACCTGCGGTGGAATGGATTGCCGTGAAGGGTGATGAGGAAGTCGAACCCGGCGCCATTGTGCAGGCGAAAGTCGAGGTTGCCGATCCGGAAGGCGGGGCACTCACTTCCGAATGGATACTGCGGCCGGAATCCGGAGAGTATTCGACCGGCGGTGACTTCCGGCCGATGTTGCCGGAAATTGACGGCGCCGTGGTCGACAGCAATCTGGATACCGCGAAAGTACGTATGCCCGAACAGCCCGGGCCGTACCGGCTGTACTTCTATGCTGCCGACGAGGCCGGCAACGCGGCAACTGCCAATGTGCCGCTGCTCGTGAAGGGCGAACGACGCACCCCGTTGCCATTCTACGTTTATCGCGATGGTTTTGAGGGTATGCCGTGGTCGCCATCCGGCTGGATGGGCAATACCGATGCGTTAGCGCTGGATGGTGAGTCTGCCGATACGCCCTATGCCGGCAGCGCAGCCATAAAAATCACGTACAGTGGCAAATTTGGCTGGGCGGGTATCGCCTGGCAAAACCCGCCCAACAATTGGGGTGATCAGGAAGGCGGTGTTGATCTTACCGGTGCCACCGCGCTGGAGCTCTGGGCGCGCGGCGACAAGGGCGGGGAACAGATCGGTATCGGTGTCGGCATTATCGGCGATGATAAGCCCCACCCGGATTCCGCTACGAAAATGCGCAATGGCGTTCGGCTAACTCAGGAGTGGGAGCGATATACGTTGCCGCTGGAAGGGCTTGATTTGTCCAGTCTGAAGACCGGTTTCGTCGTGACGCTGATGGGCCGCAAGGATCCGGTCAGCTTGTATCTGGACAACGTTCGCTTCGTACGGGAAACGAGTCCGGAGTAGTTAGAAATTAGTAGTTCAAAAATACTTGGGCTGGCCTGCGCCGTCCCATAGCCCCCAGTACGCGCCGACGTCGCCTTCGGCTGCGACCTTCCAGGTTTCGTCAAAGGCAGAAAAGTAGTAGATGTCGATGTTCTCTGCTTCAGCCCACTGATACGTATCTACAAAGTACTTGAGTGCGGCCTCGTAGGACGGTACCGCTTCGCCTTCGGCTGTGCCCACATTGGGCCAGCCGGTTTCACTGATAATCACTTTCTTGCCGTTTGCGGCGGCGACGGCACGGTGATACATGGCTTTCATGTAAACCAGCGCATGTTGGGTCGGGTAGCCTTCCCAAAAGGGATAGCAATTTGCGAGTACAACATCGCAGGCTTCAGTCACGCGCGGGTGATCGACGAATTTAAAATACGCGTCGACGTAGCCGACATCAACGTCAGGCGCGCCCTGTTTAGCCCGCTGCATATAGTCCAGCAACTGATCTTCGGTCAGGTCGCCACGCAGCAGGACTTCATTGCCTACCGCCAATATGTCGACATGGCCGCTGCGTGCGATATCCAGTGCATTGGCCAGTTCGAGTTCGTTTTTTTCAAGATCATCGTCCAGCCAGATGCCGACCATGGTTCGCAGCCCCATGGATTTTGCGATGCCTGGAATCTGTTCGTGACCGTCGGTGCAGGAAAAAGAGCGCACTGCATGGGCAAACGGCGCGACAATCTCCAGCCGCGCACGAATCTGCTCGGCGCTGACCTTACTGCCGGGACCCTGTTCGTTCATATACGGGCTGAAGCAGATGCCGCCGATGCGCCTCTCGATAATCTGCCGTGCCAGCGCACGCTGTTCATCCACGGTGAGTGAAGCGATATCAATACCGGAGAGCGAGGACTGCGGCCTGTAAATGTTTTTCGACAAGATTAATTACTCTGCGTGTTCAGCTGAACAGGCTGTCGGCGGAAAGCTGACCGTCAGCTTGCGGATTCGCCCGCTACGGCGGAATAGCTCGGCGCTGATGGCAGCGGGCAGTTCCAGTTGATCAACGGTGTCCTCCGTACCATCGTCCCGGGTAATCACGATCGATCCGTTGGTGTCCGACAGTTGATAAATTACGGGTACCTGACACCAGGTGAAGGCGAGGCCGCGCGGCGGCACGTCAAGTTGCTGCCAGTTGCCGTCAACATCGAGGTAACGAAGCGCGCCGGGTTCCGCCAGGAATTCCGCCGGACGTAACAGATTCGGCCGGAAGCTTACGGTCGCATCACTGATGCGCACGCCCAGCTCACCGAATCGACTCAGTACTTCCTCCTTAACCTGACCCGTCATACCCGGCTGGCTGGCGCCGACATGCTTGGGCGTGTGCGAGTAAGGGTCGGTCGGAAATGCGCCGTATTCAACAGGCGTCTTATTGAAGCCGATGCCCTCCCGCACCCGGTAGTACAGTTCGCCAAGCCGCTGCACTGACGCGGCTTCAGTATCGTCATCAACCGCGGCAAAGAAATTCTCCTGCACCGCCAGCAGCAATTTGGAGACCATGTGCCAGTAGATCGACCCCAGACCTTCATAGCCGAACATCGTGCCGGAGCGGCCCGTGAATGCCCGATGATTGAACACTTCTTCATGCAGGTCGAGCACCGCCTGCCGGTCGGTATCGGCCTGCTTGTCGTTCAGTTCGTCCAGTGTCGTATTGAGATCGCCCGCGTTGCTGATGTCCGGGTTGAAGCGACACCATCCGTCTGCATCGCGCACGATAATTCGCTGATCATCCTCCGCAAGCATGCGCTTCAGCAAAGGTATCGATGTGGCCCGGTCTGCAGCCATGCGGTTTCTTTCCAGAAAGCCCGGCAATTCCCGATCCGGATACAGCGTGAAACTGCGTTGATCTTCACGGTACATCGCGCTTGCAAACAGTGCATCGAGCACGCTGATGACGCCGTCAGCACCGATGGTGCCGGCGCTGAGTGCGGCAACCTGGCCTTCAAGCATCGGGTACAGGTAGTCGACGTTGACGGTCTCGCCGTCGGCATCAAGCAGGTTGTACGCATGATAGAGACCGTCATCGCGTAAATTTGCGGCGATGCTGTTGTCGATAACAGCAAGCGCATCGTCCAGCATCGTGGAAATTTCGCGTGCGTCACGCGCAACGGTCGCGGAGAACCGCCCCTGCGAGTAGATTTGTTCACGGTAGCGAGCAGCGGCGCGCCCCAAGGTTGCCAGCGCTGCGTAACGCTGCTGTGCGTTCATCGGGCCGTCGTCGAGCACCCGGCGAATACTTTGTATCGCCTCAGCGGTGTCGCTAAACCATTGGCTGACTTCACCTGACAGAGCGAAAGCCTCACTTTCCTTTGCCAGTACCTCGCTCAGGAAGTGCACGTAACGGCGCATGTAGCACAGTGTCACAACAGACAAGCCGTTGCCGACCAGCGCATTGTTCGCATCATTCCATTCAGGTCGTTGTGTGTTAAGCCAGATGCCACCGTCGATTACGAAGTTGCTGAGCTTACTCAGTAACGGCACCAGCAGCTTTTCAAGCAGATTGACGCGATAGACCTTGCCATCGGCATCAAGCACCAGCTTGCCGTCAGCGCCTATCTGCTCCACACGTTTATCGATAGCGGCAGCAAGCCGGTCATCGAAAAGCACGGTGTTTTTCGGGTCTTCAAGCAGCTGCTCGAAGCCTTTGATTCGATAGGGAACGTTGGCGTAGCAGAAGATTGGCCGCCGCAGCAGTGTATGCAGCCCGTCCGGATCAAAGTCGCGTGACCACTCGAGCAGCTTTTCGAGATAGATGATCTGGTGATCACCCCAATAGCCGATGTAGCTCCACGGGTCATCCGGTTCCTCGACCTCCCAGTCGATACCGTCCTTGCCGATGCGATAGGGGTTGTAGCCATCGACCGTCGAGGCGTTGACGAATTTGGCGATTACACTGTCGATAAAGCCGGGGTAGCTGAAGGTGAGCGCTTCCCAGTTCTGGAAAATATCCCGCCAGTTGCCCTGATACGACAACAGTTCTTCGCCACGTTCGTCTTTGATCTTAATTTCAAAGTGGTTCCACGGGCGGCTCGGATCGCCGTGACGGCGTCCGAATGTCAACGGCAGATACTCGCGCGTAATGCGTTCGAGTTGCAAATCATCCTGTGCAGTAACGGCGGTCAGCAATGTGTCGAGTCGAATCCGCTCCGGCAGGTCATCGAGAAATTGCCGGTTGCGCTCATATACAACCTGGTTGAAGTGCTCGATGGACGCTGCAAAGTCCCGTGCTGACACGTTGTACTGGTCGTGGAAATTGCCGCCGCGCATGACGTTGAACAGTACGTTGGCAAAGTGGTGTACCGACTCGTTTTCTCCGGCGACGGTCTGAAAGCCGTCAGCAGACGCCATGATGCGCGCCAGCCGGTCAGAGCCTCTCGCAACTGATTCGCTAATTTCACCCCGCAGGGCTTCGGTGTCATTTAAGCGGTTGCGCAACTCGACTACGGCAGCCTGACTTTGCTCAACATTCGCGACAATATCCCACTGCTGAGTGCTCTGTGCATCCAGCGTCATGCTCGTGCTGATCAGGTACGCACCTCGGATTCCGCGACGAAAATCTTCCTGCTGCGGGACTTTGCCCTTGCGAAACTCGCCGAGTTGCGTCGACGACAGCAGCCGGGTGCAGTTGTCGAGACCCAGTGAAAATGCAGTCGTCGCACGCAATGATTCACAGGGTTCTGCACGGTCGGTGATTCCCGAGTAAAGGGTCAGCATGGCCAGGCCTGTCGGGCCGTCCAGTTCAGTCCATTTGTATGCATTCACCAGATTGCTTGAACTCGCCTGCACGAATGCCGGTGTGCCCGCGGGCAGAATGTTCTGCAGGCCATCGACGATGCTCACCGAGACTTGAGCGTTGCTCAGGTTGTGCAGTTCGCAACTGCGCACGAAGCCGAATTCAGCGCTGGTGGACCAGGTGTAGCGGAAGGCAAGCCCAAGGTCATGATTGATTTCTTCGAAACGCAGCTTGTTGCCGATCACATTCTTGTAGACATTGCGGGTGACTGAGTAGAGCGTGTCGTGGTCCCGGTTGAAAGGTTCCCAGAGCATTGTTTCGTTGTCGCAGTTTACGCGCAGCAGTGTTGTGCTGCCCGTATGCGACGTGCTTTCGTGAATTTTGTCATCAGTGATATACGGGAACAGGGCTATTTCGGGCGCCACGCGGCCCGCCGTTAATCCGCCGGTAGATGACACGAAGAGCCAGTGATCGTCATCGGACACGACGCTGATAAAGAAGGGTGCCATCTGATCGACGTTGCGAATGGCGTAATAACGCTCGTCACCGATCGTTACGAACTCGCCAGACACTTCGCCATTATCAATGTCGAACGTTGTCAATGTGGATTCCCCTAAACTGCTGACTGCTTTGTTCACAAGTATTTTTATTCGCTGCTATCTGTCAGTATCAGCCGGCCAAACACTCCGGCGTCTATCCAGCCGCGGTCGCGCTGTTTTCCCGGCACAAACTCAGAGCCGATAAAGTTTTCGCGCAATTCGCTGCCGTCATTGTCGCAGTAAGCAACCATCAGGCCCAAGACTTTGCCGGGTGCCAGATTGGCCGGAATGTTGTCGTCGGCATCGTCGACATACGCATCGGTGTATACGTCAATCGCGACTTCCCAGATGAGCTTGTTGCCGGTTTGTTTCCAGTTGCTCTCGACATGCGCTGTGTAATCCCGCGCCGTTTCGTCGGTGCCGATGTCTATTGCCCGGTTGTCCAGAGAGAAATGATAGGCGAAAGCATTGTGATTGTATTGGTGATTGCCGCCCGAGAAGTCTTCATCGAGGAATATTTCAAGGCAGTCGTCATCCCAGTACTGCTGCAGCGGATCACGATGCGTGTCGATCAGCACGTCATCGACGATCTCGGCCAGCAGATAGAGTCTGGATCCGGACCACACCACTTTGTAGCGGCCCTGAAAATCGTCGGGCGAATAGTCTGGCCCCAGCCAGCGATGCTTGAGTTCACGCCACTCGGCCTGATCCCAGGCGGGGTCATCGGCGATGCCATCAATATTTGGTTGCACCGCGGCGTAGGGTGCGCGGTACGTGGATCGCCCGGGGGCATGATTCGTGTCGGGTGCCGTCGCGGCCAGGGCGATATTCCACGCAGGCAGCCATGCCGCCGCGCACATTAATATTGTCACTCCGGGTCTGTTCATGATTTAGGTTCGCTTCCGGATTTCTTATAAATCATGAGGTTATCCGGATTTTTCTGCCGTCATCGAGCAACGGCAGATTGTAAAATAGATAAGTTATTGAATAGACAGGTTTTATAAAAATCTGACAACGCTGTCAAATATTTTGCTAGAGTGAGTGTCCGACAGGGGGACTGATGGACGCTGTCGGTGGCATAAGTGGGGTGCCAAATCCTTAATGCTGCCGTGCGTCTCATTGACGGTTGTTGCGGCGCGGTTGCTGCCGTATTGATTTTATGAAGACGAGCTTGAGCGACATGGACTTTAGTTGTTTAACAGCCGACGTAGGTGGGACCAACGTACGTTTCGGCGTCGTCAATCACAAGGCGAATGACCCTTCTCGGCCGCTGATCACCGATCAGATGATCTATCCCTGCGCGTCGTTTGAGTCCATTGATGTTGCAGTGGAGACCTATCGGGATCAACTCAAACAACCGTTGCCGGGCATTGCCTGCGTGGCTGTCGCCGGCCCGGTGAAAAACAACATCGTCCGTATGACTAACCGTGACTGGATGATTTCCGGCATGGATCTGACAAGCCGTTTCGGGTTTGAAGAAGTCATACTGCTGAATGACGCTGAGGCGATCGCGTATGCGACGCGCGTGATAGATCCCTCTGAGCTGCGCAACGTTAAGCCCGGTCAGGCAATGGAAGGATCGCCGACTGCGGTGATTACAGCCGGCACCGGTGTGGGCGTATCTTCAATCGCTCCCTTTGATGGCCGCTGGTATCCGCTGGCGAGCGAAGCCGGGCACATCAGCTTGTCTCCGCACACGGCAAAAGAGATCGCGCTGTTCGATTTTGTGCGTTCAGTGTCCGGGTCAATTTCGGCTGAACTGATGTTGTGTGGCGAAGGTATCCGCCGTATTTACTATGCGCTCGCCGCAATAGAAGGCATTGTGGTTGAAAAAGCGGAACCTAAAGAAATCGCTGAGCTGGCGCTTAAGGGCGAAGATCCGCTTGCTGTTGAAACGCTTGAGATTTACAGCAGCCTGTTGGGCTCCTATGCCGGTGATATCGCGCTGACCTTCGGTGCGCGCGGAGGTGTTTATCTGGCGGGCAACGTGATGCGCACGATCGAGCCGTTTCTCGCGAAACACGATCAGTTTCGCACGAGCTTCGAGAACAAGCGGTCAATGATGCATTACCTCGAAGAGATTCCGGTCAATGTCATTATGGTCGAAGAGCCTGGCATGGTCGGTGCATCAGCCTGGCTTGATCATTCTCTTGCCACGCGGTCGCGCCTCGGCCGTTAAACCTGCAGTCGGCGCGGGTTTACTTTGTTAACAACGCTCGACTGGAGCATCGTCGCGATCTACTTCGCGATGGTTTTCGTGGTCGCGTTTACGATCACCCGGCGCGACGCCTCCCGGTCATCCGCGGCCGGCTATTTTCTGGGTGGCCGCAACACCGGCTGGTTCGTCATCGGCGCGTCGCTGTTCGCTTCAAATATTGGCAGTGAGCACCTCATAGGTCTGGCCGGCACGGCCGCGGCCAGTGGTGTCGCGGTGGCGCAGTTTGAAGTACTCGCATCGCTGATTCTGCTCGTACTCGGTTGGGTGTTCGTGCCGTTCTATCTGCAGAGCAGTGTTTTCACGATGCCGGAATTCCTCGAGCGACGGTACAACGCGACCGCGCGCTGGTATCTGGCGGTGATTTCGGTCATCGGCTACGTGCTGACCAAAATTTCAGTAACGATCGCTGCCGGCGGCATCGTATTTGAAGCGTTGATGGGCATAAATTTCTGGACCGGCGCGTTTGTGGTGGTTGTCATTACCGGGCTGTACACCGTATTTGGCGGGTTACGCGCAGTGCTGTACACCGACTTGCTGCAGATGTTCGTGCTGATTGGTGGGGCCGTTGCGGTCACCGTGATCGGGCTTGATGCGATTGGCGGCTGGAACGTAATGGTGGAGACCGCCGGTAGTGATTTTCTCAACCTTTGGAAACCGGTGTCGCATCCTGACTTTCCCTGGACCGGCATCTTGTTCGGCGCGCCCATACTGGGTGTTTGGTATTGGTGCACGGATCAGTTCATCGTGCAGCGTGTGCTGGCGGCCAAGAACCTTGATGAGGCTCGTCGCGGCACCATCTTTGCGGCGTTATTGAAGACACTGCCGCTGTTCATTTTTGTCGTGCCCGGTGTTATCGCGTACACGCTGGCGCAGCGGGGCGAACTGACGCTGGACAGTCCCGATCAGGCGTTGCCGACACTGATCGCGACCTTGCTGCCGGTGGGAATCCGCGGGCTGGTGGTGGCCGGTCTGCTCGCCGCATTAATGAGTTCGCTCTCGTCGGTGTTCAATTCGTGTTCGACACTCATTACCTGGGATATCTACAAGAAGTTCCGGCCCGAGAGCGACGAAAAACGTCTGGTGCTGGTGGGTCAGGTATCGACCGCGGTGCTGGTCTGTTTCGGCCTGTTATGGATACCGATGATGCAACTCGTTTCCGGTCAGTTGTATCAATATTTGCAAAGTGTGCAGGCCTATATCTCGCCGCCGGTCGCGGCCGTATTTTTGCTTGGCGTGTTCTGGCGCAGGGTCAATTCAGCCGGCGCGATCGCATCGCTGGCCGCCGGCTTCATACTCGGCATCGGTCGGCTGATCGCAGAAATCAACAAAGAATCGCTCGGCAGCGGCGCGCTGTTCTGGTTTAGTGATATTAATTTTCTGCACTTCGCTATTTTGTTGTTCGTGGTCTGCGCGGTGATACTGACGGTCGTCAGTTTGCTGACCCCCGAGCCTCCTGCGGAGCAGGTTGCGGGATTGACGTTTCAGACGCGTGCGGGCAAATCTGCGGTGCGCGCTACAGGCGGTGTGCGTATCGACCGATGGTGGAGCGCGTTAGTGTTAACGCTGGTCGGCCTGACCTGGCTTTATTTCAGCGGCTGATGCCGGCTACGTCTCACCATTAATACGACACGTCGATTCGCGGAACTGCGGGCGGCACGGAATCAGGGGTGCGCCATCCGGCGCTTCGCCGCGCAGCACGCCCAGCAGCAAACGCGTTGCGGTCTCGGCCATTGCCCGGATAGGTTGCCGAACGGTGGTGAGTGACGGGTACATTTGTTTCGCCACTGGCAGGTCATCGAAACCGACGACCGACAAATCCTCTGGCACGCGAAGCTTTAACTGATGTGCCACGCGCATGATGCCGGCTGCCATTTCGTCGTTGCTGGCGAAAATCGCCGTCGGGCGGTTTTCGCGCCTCAGCAACAAGATGCCGCATTCTACGCCCGACTCGAAGGTATTGAAGCCCTGTGCTGTGAGCGACGCATCAAACTCTAGCCCGCTGCGTTCGAGCCCTTCTTTGTAACCCGCGAAGCGATTGCCAACGGCCTTGTGGTCGGGGTGGCCGATAATAAAGCCGATTTTTTCGTGACCCAGCGACGCCAGGTAGCTGGTCATTTCGGCACTGACCTCCCTGTCATTGGTGTGCACGGTCGCTGAGGCAAACTGGCGATCGCCGGGCGCGATGCTGGCGAACGGGATCCCTTTTTTCTGTAGAGCCATCACCAGTTCCGGCATGTCGCACATCGGCGGTGTCAGCAAGATGCCGTCAATGCCCAAATGGTCAATCAGGTTATGCACCTCGGGCACGACGTTGGCCAGATGATCGCAGGGGTGAATCACGAGCTCGTAGTTCTCTGATTGACAGGTTTTGAGCACGCCGCCCTGAATATCCATCACGTAGCCTGCACTGCTGGCGTCATAAAGCAGGGCGATCAGGTACGAGCGGCTGCCCGCCAGTCGGCGCGCCACCGGATCCGGATGATAATTGAGCGAATCAATTGCCTTTTGCACCCGCTCGCGGGTCTGTTGCCGGACATTCGACTCTTTATTAAGAACGCGCGAGACAGTCTTGATAGAGACGCCGGCCTTCTTGGCGACATCATCAATGGTTACTTTGGCCAAAGGTGGATACCTGATTACGGTGATCGGAAGCGTGATTATTAGGGCGTGTCGGCCGGGGGGCAAGGACTATCTGACAGCGGTATCAGCAGGAGGTTATTCAGGGTCAACAAGGGGTTGCTGTCACTGTCTAGAATCCGCTGCTAACCGTGCCGCAGCGAGGCAATAAAACCGAGGCGTGGAAAGGGTTTGACAGAATTCTGCGCCTTTTTTACATAAGCGGGAAAGTTCTTCGCCCATTGAGTTGACAGCGTTGTCAGATCCACTCTAGACTGCGTATCAAGCACTGCCAAAAGGTCTTCGTGCGCGCTGTCTTTCAAAGTGCGCGATAAGAAAAAAGCAGAGCTTTTTCAATCGGTATAAACGCGGTCAGGCAATAGCGCCATAAAAAAGCCGTGAACTAAAACTCTGAGGGGAGTAACAAGTAATGCCTACACAATTCGCAAAAGCGCTTGGCGCGTCTGTGCTGCTCATAGCATCGTCGTCCGCATTCGCTGCTATCACATCATTCACTGACGACTTCCAAGGTTATTCGTCGTCGCCGAACTTTGCTCCATGGGAATGTTTCTCTGATAACGGTGGTTTCCCGGGTGGTTATGGTTGCGGCAATCCGTCCACAACTGGCCCGCAGATCACTGCACTGGCCAATGACGGTGCTGGCAATGAGTTCCTGAACTTCTACGCCAACTACGACAATGCTCCGGTCCACACGGGTGGTGCGCCGAATCCGCAGGAAGCCATTAGTGTTTTCCGCAATTTCGCGTATGACGCATCCGACACCGCGAGCGGCGACACATGGATTTATGAGTTTGACTACAAAGAAGCTGACTCACCGTTTGGCCCTGCTGGTGCAACCCAGGTTAGTGCTTTCATTCGTGTGTTTGACGGTGCTTTCAACCTGCTTGCTGACGCTAACCTTGATACATCGGGTTCGACGGCTTGGCAGACTGGTCAGCTGCAAATCACGCTTGACAGTGCATGGACTGGCGGTTTCTTCCAGGTCGGCTTCGCCAACTTGGTCGGTAACTACGAAAGCTCAGGCATGAACTACGACAATGTCAGCCTGAACGTTGTGCCGATCCCGGCCGCTGTATGGCTGTTTGCTTCTGGTCTGGGCATGCTCGGTTGGGCACGCCGCGGCCGCAAGTAAAACCGCCGCAACGCAGCAGTAAGTAAAGGAAAAGATTGACAACGCTGGACAATTCATTAGAATTGACAGCGTTGTCATTTTTTCTGAGGAACGTTGCACGGTTGAGCAGAAAAGAGTCGCAGGACTGGGCGCAAAACCAACGCAACCACAATCAGACATCCACACTCAATTTTTTACAGGTGCAGGCATGGCTATATTTACAAACACACTGAAGGTGGTCAGCGCAGCTGGTCTGTTGGCAGTTTCTGCGATTTCGCAGGCAGCCATCACGCCTTACAGCGACGATTTCGAAGGCTACGGTACGGCGGGTACGCCGAGCGTGCCTGACTTCACTCCCTGGTTCGGTTTCTCGGACAACGGTGGTTTCCCGGGTGGCTACACATTTAACCCGTCGACCACCGGCCCGCAGATCTCGGCTCTGGGCTACAACGGTACTGACAACCAGTTCTGGGTGACCTACGCAAACTACGACAATGTGAACGTGCACAATCGCACGCTTTGCGATCCTTGTTCGCCGAATCTGCAGGAGCAGATTTCGATGTTCATCGAGCAGCCGTTCACCGGTGCCGACACGGCTTCGGCTGACACGTGGGTTTACAAATTCAACTACGCGTTGTCAGACACTGCGCCGCCGGCCGGTAACACTGAGGTAGGCGCGTACATTCGTGTATTCGACCCGATCTTCAACCTTCTGTTTGAAGCCACGTTTGACACCGAAGCAGACGCGACTGCCGCATTTCAGCCGGGTCGGCTGGCTGTGAACCTTGACCCGGCATGGGTTGATGGCAACATCCAGTTCGGTGTCTATAACTGGGCGCAGGAATACGAAAATTCCGGCATGTTCTACGACGACGTTGAGTGGGTGAAAGCTGATCCGGCTTCACTGGCTATTCGTCAGACGAACTACGGTGATGTGCTGCATCCTCATCACACGGGTCAGATGCTGACCAACGGCTCACTGCCGGATGATGAAATTCGCGTGTTGATCTACGGTCAGAGCACGGGCGCTGGCGATCCCTTCAACTTCAATGCTGACAATGTGGTGCCTTCCACTTTGCGCATTGGTCCTTCGCAGGGTCCTGTTAAGAGCTCTCCTCCGTCTGACTTCGGCGGCGACTACGACAGCGACGGTCAGAATGACTCACGTCACTTCTTCAACATGAGTGAGTCAGGCTTCGAGTGTTCCAGCACCGACGGCCTGGTGACGGGCGATCTGTCGACCGGCGAAACCTTCGCTGCAGTCGATGCGTTCACCACCAACTGTAACGCGCAGTGCCATACCAACTAAGGGCACATCGCGTAACAATAACGCGTAACAAAAAAGCCCCGCCAGGTGCGGGGCTTTTTTTTGCCTGAAATTTAAGGCTGGCTCAGCCGGTGTTCTGCACACCGCGCGCGATGCCGTTGATGGTGTCGAACAGCGCGGCGAGCAGGGCGTCATCCTCCCGGTCTGTCGCACGCCAGTCCTGCAGTAACTGGATCTGCAATAGATTGAGCGGATCGACATAGGGATTGCGCAGGCGAATTGCACGCTGCAACGTCGGGTCCTCATTGAGGAGTTCGTCACTCTGCTTGATGCGCAGGACCATCGACCGGGTGAGCTCCAGCTCCGCCGCAATGTCGTCATGAATAAAGCGTAATTCCTCGTCCGCCAGCAGGCTGTAACGCTTGCCGATATCAAGATCGGATTTGGCGAGGACCATTTCCACATCGTTCACCAGACCGCTGAAGAAAGGCCAGGCCAGCATTGCCTGAACGGCCTCCAGCCCGAACTGCTCGATCGCCAGCGCGAAACCGGTGCCGGCGCCCAGTGTGCCCGGCAAGCCGATGCGCGTTTGTGCCCACGAGAAAACCCACGGTATG
Source organism: Gammaproteobacteria bacterium (assembly GCA_013001905.1). Classification (GTDB taxonomy): domain Bacteria; phylum Pseudomonadota; class Gammaproteobacteria; order Steroidobacterales. The sequence continues at coordinate 13,599 of JABDLC010000018.1, forward strand.
GCCCGCAGGTTTTGAATGCCCAGTTTCGAGCGGCGCGCACTCGGCCGGGATCCGATCTGCAGTTTTTCGATGACATCAATCGGCGTCGCCTGCCTGAAATACACCGGGAATTCCGGGGTGTCATAGACCAGGGCCCGGTAGCGCTTGCGGCTTTCATCGGCAATGGCAGACATCATGGCAGACCACTGCTCACCCTCTGCGAGCGGTGCTTTCAGTGATGCTGCAATCGTTGCGCCCGTAATCTGTTCGAGGTTGCGCAGTGCAAGCGGGCGGATGCCGTATTTCTGGTGAATGACTTCGCCTTGTTCGGTGATCCGCATGTAGCCGTCCACGCTATGGGCCGGAGCCGCATAGATGCCACGCACCATGTTGCCGCCGCCGCGGCTGACGGTTCCGCCGCGGCCGTGGAAAAAGCCGATTTTCAAACCCAGATCGGCGGCCGCCATGCTCATGTCACGCTGCGCCTGTTGCAGTGCCCAGCGCGCGGAAGCGATACCGCCATCCTTGCTGCTGTCCGAATAGCCCACCATGATGAGCTGCCGGTTGCCGCGATGTGACAAGTGCCTGCGGTACGCCGCGATGTCAGCGAGCTGCCGCAAAATCGATTCGCCGCGCTGCAGATCGTCAACCGTTTCAAGTAACGGGGCGACATCCAGCGGAATCTTACCGTCGTCGTCGGCCAGCCCGGCGGCTCTGGCGAGCAGCAGCACGGTGAGCACATCATCAGCGCCTTGAGCCATGCTGATAATGAATGAGCCGATGGCCGCCTTGCCATAGATATCGCGACTCTTATCAATGGTCTGCAACACAGCAAGTGCGCGCTCGAGTTGTGAGCCGGGTTCCGGGGGCAATGCGGGCGATTGTTCCAGCAGATCTGTCAGTCTGGTCGTGCGTTCAGCCACAGAACGCGACTCCCATCCCTCGTCGCTGATCAGATCGGCTACAGCCGCGCGCAAATCAGCGGAGTCCTGACGCACATCAAGCGTGGCCAGATAGAAGCCGAAGGTACGGATACGCCAGATAAAGCGATCGACTTTGAACAAACCGGCGTTCTCGCCGCGATTTTCAATCAGCGAATCACGGATGAGATGGACATCGGCCATGAACTCGTCGCAGCTGCTGTAGCCGTGTCCGTCCTCATTAAGCACCGCCCTCAGGCGCGCCCGGATAAACACCAGGAGATTTCTGTACGGCATGTCGGCGAGCCGGTCTTCAATTCGCGCGGCGACGGCAGGCATGCTGTGTTCGTAGTCACTGACCCGGTTCTGCACAGCGGCCGATATCGGCACTTCGCTAAGTGACTGGGTCAATGTCTCGGCCAGCGAGCGGGTTTCGCCGATGTAGCGTTCGATGATTAGCCGGCGGTGCTCCGCAAGGCTCGCGGCGAGTGTACGGTGATCGACATTGGGATTGCCGTCCATGTCGCCGCCGACCCAGGAGCCGAATCCCAGTATGCGGGGCAGGGCTGCATCGGCCATGACTTCGGGGTAGCTTGCGTCCAGCGCAGACCGCAGTGCCGCATAAAACACCGGGACAATCTCATAGAGAATGTCGCTGATGTAGAACAGCACGTGTTCGCGCTCTGCAGCAACGGTTGTTTTGGTGGCGGAGTAGGGGCGGGTTTGCCAGCTGATGGTGATCTGCTCGCGGATGCGATCCAGTGCCTGCGCCTCTTCCTGCGGTGTGCGCCGGTCATCGAAGCGCTGCACCAGCTGTGTCGCGATGGCGCGCTCTTTGGTCAGCAAGGTGCGTCGCGTTGCTTCCGTCGGGTGCGCGGTCATCACCGGCTCGATCACCAGTCCTGACAGAAGTTCTTCAATGTCTGCTGCCGGTACCCGCGCTGCCTTCAGTTCAGCGAGTTTTTGTTGCAAAGAGTCTGCGGGCGCTTCGCCGTCGCGCTGGTAGTCGCGAATCCGGCGGATTCGATGCACGCGCTCAGCGAGATTGACGACCTGAAAATAGCCCGAAAAACCCTGAATCAGGTTGCGGGCCTGTGCGAGCTCCACGCCGTCGATCTGGCTTGCCAGATCATCAATATCTTCACTGCCTGATTCACGGCGGGCAATGGAGGCGGTGCGTAACGACTCCACCCGGTCGAACACCTCACGGCCGAATTGTTCGATCAGCACATCACCGACGATCGCCCCCAGCGTATTGACGTCATTGCGAAGCGGAACATCTTTGTCCGGGAAGTTGATCGAGCGTTCGTCCATATTGGTGCCTCAGCAGCCTGTGCCGATGAAAATCAGTTTAAACAGGGTCTAAATTCGCCCTCTCAAGTTGTGACAGAGCGATTAGTAAGCCGTTGAATTTTAGCGAATTTTGCATGCCAATCATAGGCGGAGCGAACGCAGCAAGCTACTGATTCACATAACTTTTCGCATTTACCGTGCGCTTGACATAAGCGGCTGGATAGTTTGGCGGCGGCTACTTATAGTGGAGGGCAGCAGAAACCAAAATATAGCTGCTAAGCCTATTGTCTCTCGGGGGGCCGAACGATGAACGCACGTGTGTTATTCCTGCTGGTATTTCTCGTCGCAACGGGATCTGCCGGCGCGCAGACCTTCGAATATCTCGAAGATTTTGAAAACGGTGATGCGGATTGGGTCGATTTTGATCGCAATACCGTGACTCACAACGCAACCGGCGGCCACGATGGGGGTGCTTATATCAGTACGACGCGTGACATCGTCACGCAGCCGGCCAATCCGTTTGGCTCGGGTCTGATTCAGTTTCGCTGTGCGATAGCACCCTCACAATTGCCGTCGCAAAACTGCAGTGACGAAATTTTTGTCGGCGACTACATTGCCATGCCGGTAACGGAGTTACGCTTCTGGTTCCGCCACAATTCGGTGCAGAATCAGCAGGTCTTCATCCGTATCCCGACACCTGCCAATACACCGGGAGCGAGCGCTTTCGTTGATGCGCCAATCCCGCCCAACGTCTGGACGGAAATGGTACTGGATATCAGTCCGACCAACCCGGAGTGGGAGCCTCAGTTTGGCGGGTCGACCTATAACAACATTTTGTCGAATGTCGGTCGCTTACAGCCCGGTGTGTATTACGACATCGGTGTCGATTACACCGAACCGAACGTGACCTTTGATATTGATGACGTGCGGATCACCGGTACCGGTCTGAATGCACCGATACGCATTACTCAGCAGGGCTTTGCTGACACGCTGCATGCGCACCACAAAGGCCAGCAGCTGACTAGTGGCTCTCTGCCGGACGATAACGCCATTGTTTGGGTTTACGGTCAGAGCACCGCCGCGGGCGATGCTATTGATCTCGATGCCAGTACGATCGACGTTGACACGCTGCGATTCGGTCCCGGTCAGACGGCCGTTGACGCGGGCGCCACTCAGGAGACTGGTGGCATCGATCTCGACAGCGACGGCATCGACGACAGTCGCTACCGCTTCCTGATGAGCGAATCCGAGATTCAGTGCGGCGAGACAAGCGCCACGATTGATGGCCGGTTGACCACTGGCGAGGTGTTCGTTGGCGTTGACTCATTCACCAGCGATTGCAACGCGCAATGCCATAACTGATCGTTGCAGTACTGATAGTTGTTCCAGTGACCGGTGCAGCCGATAGGCTGCACCGGTTTTTTCTTAGCTGAAGCGATTCGGTATGACGACCTCATTCATGCTGAGTTGCCCCGGGCGCGGCCATGCCTCCTTGGTGCCTTTGCCGATCGCGACGAACATGGCAATCAGGTGGTCATCGGGCAGGTTGATCAGCTTACCGACCGCATCGAAATCAAAGCCATCCATCGGGCAGGAGTTGTAGCCCATTGATTGGGCCGCGAGCATCAGCGTCTGAGCGACGATGCCGGCGGAGCGCAGGGCTTCATCGCGTTGCACCTGCGGTTTACCGCGGTAGTACTTGTCAATTTCCGGCAGCATAAACTCCCGGACCACCGGCGGTGCGTTGTCCCAATAGCGCTGCGGGTCTTTGTCCCAGGCTTTCACATCACAACAGAGCAAGATGAGCATCGAGGCATCGGTGACCTGTGCCTGATCCCATGCGACCGCACGAATCTCCTTACGCAGCTCGAGGTCCTCCACGACGACGAAGCGCCAGTGCTGCACGTTGAAAGCCGTGGGTGACAGCATCGCCAGCGAAATAATCTCGCGCTTTTCGTCATCCGTCATCCGGTGCTCGGGGTCGTAGTGTTTCACCGCGCGGCGGGCGCGGATGGCTTCTTTGGTGTCCATAAATTGAGTCTCATTTGGTCTCGCTGGGGGCGACTATACTATCCCGATGGTTGATTCATCACGAGAGTACGGCAAGCGGGGCTGGTTCGGCGTCGGTGTGCCGCAGGCCAATCCCACCGTCGAGCCGGAATTTCACCGGCTGTTGCCACCGGATACTGAGGCTTTTGCCTTGCGTCTGCGCAGCGCAAGTCCTGATCCGCAACAGCGCGCGATCGATTACCTGCTGCAATTGCCGGTGCTGGCCAAAGACTTTGCGACGTTGCGCGTCGACGCTTTTTTGTTTGCCTGCACGGGTTCCTCGTACCTTGTTTCAGACGACGAGTCTGCGGCAGTGTGTGCTGCTGCGGAGGCGGTGTTTAACGCGCCGGTCATTCTTGCGGCTGATGCAATCAGAACCCGCCTGCAGGAGCAGAATGTGGAGCGAATCGCGCTGCTGTCGCCGTACCCTGACTGGTTAAACAAGCCTGCTCAGACCTACTGGGCGCGGCAGGGGTTTGAGATCGTCGCGGTGCAGCAGGTGGAAATCGGTTCCGACAACACGGATCGCATCTATGCACTGGGCAGCGCAGATGTCGAACCGCATCTCGACGCATTGCTGAACAGCGGGGCCGATGGTTTTCTCGTGTCAGGCACCGGGATGCCGGCGCTGTCGGTCATTGACAGGCTGCGCGCGTCCGGCAAGCCCGCGGTATCGTCAAACAGCGCATTGGTCGACTGTGCCCTGGCGCTCGTTGAGAGCCGCTTTGAACGCCAGCCCTTCGGCAGCTCCGAGTGACAGATCTGACATCGCAGCCGGACAAAGCCGGGCTTCGGCTTGGCCCGTTGTGGTTCATGCCGGGTTATACCGGGCTCAATATCGCCACCGTCAATCTGTTCGCCTTTGTCACCATTGCCGCGATTACGTTCATGGGCTTTGCACAGCCCTATGTGCTCACCGAAATCCTGCAAATTCCCGCTGAGCGACAGGGCACCCTCACGGGCAATCTCGCAGCGGCAGCCGAGGTGTTCGGCATGTTGTTCGTCGGTTTTTTCGGTGCATGGTCAGACAAGGTCGGGCGACGGCCTGTACTCGTCATCGGGTTTGCGATGATTGCGCTGAGCTATTTCCTTTATCCGCTCGCGAATTCCGAGTCGGAACTGGTCGCATACCGGCTGATCTTCGCGGTCGGTTGCGCCGCCGCGCCTATCATGATGAGCGCCGCTATTCAGGATTCGGTACAGGAGGCGTCACGCGGCAAGTGGGTGGCGGTCAACAGTATCTGCACCGCTTTCGGCGTGTTGTTTATGGCGCTGGTGCTGGCACGTTTACCGGACACCTTCGTCGGGCTGGGTTATGCGCCTGATGTGGCGGGACGTTATGCGTTCTGGGTCGTGGCCGGTTTTTGTGTGATCGCGGGCCTGATGGTCTGGATGGGCATCAAACGGGGTGTGACGGCGCCGGACCCTGATCGCACCTCCGTATGGTCTACCTTGCGCGCGGGGCTGCGGGCCGCGCGCGAAAATCCGCGCATCGCGGTTGCTTATGGTGCGGCGTTTATTGGCCGGGGTGATCTGGTCATCGTCACGGCATTTCTCTCGCTCTGGGTTGTGCAATATGGCACGGCGAACGGGGTCGAAACCGCAGAGGCACTCAAAAAAGGCGGCATCCTGTTCGCAGTAGTGCAGGGTTCGTCGCTGCTCTGGTCTTATTTCATGGGCCTGATCATTGACCGTATCAACCGGCTCACTGCGCTCGCACTCGGGGTTGGTATCGCGACCGTTGGTTACTCCGCGGTGGGACTGCTCGACAATCCGTTCGCATCGATCGCAATACCGGTTGCGGTGATTCTGGGTATCGGCGAAATCAGCGTCGTGATCGGTGCCGCATCACTGGTCGGGCAGGACGCGCCGATAAAAATCAGAGGCACTGTGATCGGTGTTTTCAGCATCATGGGCAGCGCCGGCATCACGTTTGCGACGCTGGTCGGCGGCATGAGCTTCGACAAAATCGGGCCGACGGCTCCGTTTATGATGATGGGTATCCTCAACCTGCTGCTGTTTCTGGCGGCGCTGTGGTTGCGCCTGCGGGAGAGGGCTTCAGCCGCCGGGACGGCCGCCTAGCGATGCGATCAGCGTGTCCGGCTGCTGTGCCTGAGTGCTGTTGAGCACAGCCAGCACCTGTCTGTCGCGGTGGTAGATGTCATCCGCGAAAATTAGCTCGCCTTCATCGTTCAGGTCGATCGTTGCATACAAAATGATGATCGGCACCGGCGCGTCAAAGCCGATGTAGCGTGTTTTGTTAGTGCTCATTGCCTTGACCAGACGCTGCTGACTACGCTGCTTCTGCATGCTGACCAAAAACTCCGCCAGTTGCTGTGGCTCCTCGACCCGAATACACCCGGAACTGGTCGCCCGGGTTGGTTGCCTGAACAAATGTTTGGCCGGCGTGTCATGCAGGTAAATGAGATAGGGGTTCGGCATCATGAATTTCATGCTGCCGAGTGCATTGCCAAGACCCGGGCCCCGGCGCAAACGGTAAGGGAACTCGTCTGCGGTGGTGGTTTGCCAGTCGATCAGGCCGGCGTCCACCGGCCGGCCGCGTCTGTCGACAACATACATGCCTTTCTGTTGCAGGTACGCAGCATCCGTTTGCAGTAGCGGCAGGATGTCTTCACGAAAAATCGTCGGTGGTATGGTCCAGGTCGGGTTGGCGGAGATCGCGTTTACCACGCTGCGGAACACGGGCGTCTGGCGATCCTTGTTCCCGACCTGAGTGCGCATGGACCATTGTGACCGGCCGTCTTCCACCCATTGCAGCGTGTAGTGCGGAATATTGACCCGCAGATAGTCCGTTCCCGCAGGCGTTCGAGCCCACCTCTGCCATTCCAGATTGACGCGCAGCTGTGCGATACGACGCGACAGTGAAATGTTCAGTGTGCGCCGGGTGCGCGGCCCCACAATTCCGTCCGCCTGCAGGCGATGCCGCTGTTGAAAACGAGCGACTGCCGCGGCCAGGGGTGCATCATACAAATCTGCATCGTCAGCGACCGGCTCCAGCCCGAGGCGCTGTCGGAGTTGTGGTACTCGTGTGTCGCGCATGCCCGGCTCGAGTGTCCGGCCTGCCTTGATTCGCGGCGATTCCAGGCCATCGTCACGCATTGTCCGGTGGCCCGCCAGACTGTGCTGCAGCTTCCGATACAACAGATCCTGCGGTGCGAGATTGTTGAGGTAGATCAGCAACGATTCGGAGGCGGCAGCGCTGTGCAGCATCTCGGTTCGGGCGGCGTCATCGTACTGAACCCGCAGTCGCGTATATTTCCCCGCCGGTTCCATCTTGCCGTAGCGCAGATGGGTCGCAATAGTGAGCACAGTGCGGCTGATTTGCAGTTCCAGTCGCGCGACCGCTGCTACGTCCGCAAATTCCCGTGTGACGGCGGGGAGCTGATACTCCGTGGCGGTGAGTCCGTGCAGCTCGGCCAGTCGTGGCAGTTGCCGGAGTTCGAGTTGCTGGGCATGTGTCGTCCATGCCGGGCGAAAACTGCGTTCCGCGTAGAAGCTCTGCACGATCGAATCGACAGACTGGCGGTTGAGATCGTCTGAACCGGTTGAATCGGCACTCAGCTGCGACTTCAGTTGTTGCCGCAGCTCTGCCGCGGAATTCCCGGCGGAGTCGTTTATCAGGCGCCCGTGAGCGGGCGCTGCCAACAGGGCGGCAACGACTAGCAGGACTGCGACTGAATGCAGCCGGGCGTGTAAATACAACAATGTGGTACGCGACGCACGAGGCGCTGCGAGGGTGATTTTCGTTGGCACCGTGGACACCTACGATCACTTCTTATTATTTAGATTCACTCTACCATGACTGTCACCGCGAGGCTGGGCGAAAGTGCACAATTTCATTAAAAGACAAGGGTTTACATAAGCGTTGCCGTGGCGGCTGACTTACGGCAAACTTCGTCGCCGTGAACCCCTTGAAAGACAATCCCGCGCCCGACCTGCGGCGCAGGCAGCTGCTGCGTGCGGCCGCCTCATTACCGGTGCTTGCGTTGCCCGCTATCGGCAGAGCGACAGAGCCCGTTGCGCGGACGCTGAAGTTTTCGCACGCGCATACCGGTGAGAGCCTGCGTGTTACATATTTCGAGAATGGCGCCTATCTGCCGGATGCGCTGGACGAGATCAATACCTTTATGCGTGACTTCCGGACCGGCGAAGTCGAAGTGATCGCGCCCGAGTTGCTCGACTATGTGCACAACATTCAGCTGCTCGCTGAGCGTCAGGGCCCCTATACCGTTTTCTCCGCATTCCGTTCACCCGCAACCAACGAAATGTTGCGCAGAAACTCATCGGGTGTCGCAAAGAAAAGTCACCACATGAAAGGTGAAGCCCTCGATATCAGTCTTCAGGGCGTCTCCGCCAAACAGGTACGGGACATTGCCGTGTCATTGCGTTCGGGTGGTGTCGGTCTGTACAGCAACAGCGGTTTCGTGCACGTGGACGTCGGCCCCGTGCGGCAGTGGTAGTCGCCGCACGTAAATATACGCTTGTACTGATTGCAGTCGCCGCGCAGCTGCTCGCCGCGCCGGGTAGCGCAGCGCCCCTGTCTCTCGACGACGTCGCCGCAATGCGGTCGGTATCGCAGCCCCGCATGAGTCCGACCGGCAAGCATGTTGCGTATCTGCTGCGGGTGCCACGCGAACTCTACGTTGAAGACGATGGCCCTGCGCATCGGCACCTGTACGTCAGTGATCTGGAAGGTGCCGCGACACCGTTCGTGACCGACGACATCGAGATTACTGATTTAGCCTGGTCGGCCTCGGGTGATGCGGTGTACTTTCTCGCCAAACGGGATGCCGACGCCGCGTTCAATTCTCTGTACCGCATCGATCTGGCGGGCGGGGAAGCGGAGCAGGTGTTTACTCACGAAAATGCCATCGCGCGTATTTATCCGTCACCGGATGGCAAGACGCTGGCCTTTATCGCGGGCGAGGCACCCCCTGCGAAGAGCAAAGAGCTCGCAGCAAAGGGTTTCAAGGCGGTGGTGTACGAGGAGTCAGCGCGCCCGTCGTTCGTCTGGCTGCTGAATCTTGATGCTGGCACGGTTACGCAGCAGGCGTTGCCGGGTTCGGCGTCCGATTTAGCGTGGGCCGCAGATGGCGACAGCTATGCGGTCGCGTTGGCGCCCACCCCGCTGGTCGACGATGGCTTTATCAATCGCGATATTTACGTTGTACATGGCGGTAAAGGCGCGGTGACGGCGCAGGTGGGTTTGGTCGGCAAGCTCGGTCAGTTCGCGTTGTCGCCGGAAGGCAGGCATGTGGCGTACATCGGCAGTGTCGATAAGCACGACCCGCGCGAGGGGCGGTTGTACCTGTACAGCCTGACAGACGACGCGACTACAGAGCTGGTGCCTGATTATCCCGGTCACGTCAGTCAGGTGCGCTGGCTCGACAACACGCGGGTGCGCTGGGCGGGCTACCGCGGTATGTACACCGACTACGCAGTTGCGGATATCAATGATCCGCAGCCGATGGATACAGCGGCGGGCGCCGGCCCGATTGTTCATGCTATGCACAGCCATCCCGGGCTGGATGCGGCTGCGGTTGTCGCCGATACGCCTGAGCATCCGCGCGAACTGTTTGTGTTGCGTGACGGCGCAGAGCCGCAGCGCCTGACCTTTTCCAATCCCTGGCTGGCCGACCGTGAACTGGCGGAGCAGCAAGTTATTCGGTATCCGGCTCGCGACGGGCTGGAGCTTGAGGCGGTGCTGATCTCGCCGTTAAACAAGCGTGCGAAGCGCGCACCGTTAATTGTGATCGCCCACGGTGGCCCGGAAGCCAACTTCTCGAACGGCTGGCTTAACTGGTACAGCGCGCTCGGCCAGGTATTTGCGGCGGACGGTTACGCGGTCGTGTACCCGAACTATCGGGGCAGTACCGGCCGCGGCGTCGCGTTTTCGAAGCGGGGGCAGGGCAAAGCTTCCGAAGCCGAGTTCGACGATCTGGTTGACGCTAAGCGCTATCTCGTAAAACAGGGGTTGGTGGACGCTGACCGGGTGGGCATCACCGGCGGCTCCTACGGCGGTTACGCCAGCATGTGGAGTGCGAGCGCGCTCACGGACGAGTATGCCGCGGCGGTGGCGAATGTGGGGCTCTCGAATTTAGTGTCGTCGTTCGGTACCGGCGATATTCCCTACGAGCTCTACAACGTGCACTCATTCGCCTGGCCGTGGGATGACTGGATGGACATGCTGAAGCGCAGCCCCGTTTATTACTCAGGGCAGACCAAAACACCGTTGCTGATTATTACCGGCGACAGTGATCCGCGCGTGCACCCGAGTCAGTCGCTGGAAATGTACCGATTTGTAAAGCTGCGTACGGACACGCCGGTGCGGCTGGTGTTCTATCCCGGCGAAGGCCACGGTAACGCCAACACGGCTGCGCAATATGATTACTCACTGCGCCTGAAGCGCTGGATGGATCATTATCTGCGAGGGCCGGGCGGTGAGGCGCCGCCGTACGACCTGAATCATGCCGGGGAGCTTGAGGGCGCTGCTGACTAATCTTCCGCTAACACACTCGCGGCGAATTCACGGACCGCGATGTTGAACTGCTCAAACCGTTCGATAAACGGCATGTGACCGGTCGCTTCGTACACAAACATCTCAGCCTGCGGCAACTGTTCAACGAGTTTACTGATGCCCTCGGGCGTGGTCGTTCGCTCGGCGTAACCCATCAGGAACAATACCGGTAAATTAAGGCTCGCGATCAGATCCGCATTGTCGAGGTCGCGCCCCATCGTCGCGCTGCGTACATAAGGCGGCAGTGACAGGACGGTGGCGACTTCACGATCAAATACCGCCGGTGCCAGCGGCGTCTGCGTCATTCCTTTAACAAACGCACGGGCTGCCTCAAGGCGATCCGCGGCGTTTGCGGACATCGACAGGGGTGTGAGGCGCGCGAATTCAGCCGCGGTGGATTCATCGAATGGTGGGAAGGGCTGCATGCCACCATTGCTTCCGACAAACACAATGCCTGCCAGTTTCGCGGCAGAATAGTGACGGACAAAGTCCATCGTGACGTGCCCGCCCATCGACCACGCGACGACCAGCGGCCGTTCCAGCCCGGTGGCGGCCATTACAGCAGCGATATCGTCCGCCCAGACATTGGACGGTTGGTAGTTATCGCGATCCCACGGCTTGCCCGAGTTGCCGTGGCCGCGCAGGTCCATCGCCACCAGGTGAAAGTCATCGGCCAATGACGATTCCAGTTGTTGCTGCCAGCTGCCGCTGCTGAGTGACCAGCCGTGCAAAAATAAAATACCCGGAGCGGTCGGCGACCCTGCTTGAACAACTTGCAGCGGCACGTCATTAGCGCCCGTTACTGTGCTGTAGCGTAAATCGCCCGCTACTGCGGCATTCGTCAGCGCGCAAAAAGCGACCATCACGAGCGTTAAGCGTTTAATTTTTAGCATTGGTGATTTGTCTTGCGGGTGAGGGCGCTTGCGACCGGCGATGCCGGATAAGTTGCACATCCAATTCGCCGCTGAGGAATTTCTCAATATCACCGGCGATCTGTGCAGGTTCTTCGACATAAGCGTAGTGACCCAGTCCCGGGTATTTTTTTACCATGCTTGCGGCCCCGGTCAGCCAGTGGGCAAACACCTCGGCTTCAAGATGAAAAACGGTCTGGTTGTCGAGGCCCCACATGATTAGTGTCGGCATCGTGATCTCAGCCAGGACCTGCTGGGGGTCGCCGGTTCTGAATTTCGCCATCATGATAGCGCCGGCACGCTGCAGGCCTTCGCGCCGGCTCATGTCAAAGTTCATGTCGACCAGCCAGTCCGGCGGCTCGTGCGGCTCGATGAAGTTAATGTCGAGAATGTCGCGCATCTTGTCGCGTGTGGGGAAGCGGGTGTCCAGCCAACGGCTCAGCCAGGTGCCGCGCACCCGGTTCGGGTTGGTCTTGGCGTTGCGTGGCATGCCCGCCGAATTAATCAGGATCAGCCGGCTGACGTTGTCAGGAAAGCGTGCAGCGTAGTTAAACGCGACGATCCCGCCTGACGATGTCCCGACCAGCGCATAGCGATCAACATCCAGGCTGCGCAGCAACTGTTGCACCAGCTCCAGATTGCGATCAAATGTGTATTCGTCGTTCGGTTCCGGGCCCGTGAGCCCTGCAGTCAGAAAGTCGGGCCGGATGACGCGGTAGCGTGAGGACAGGGTCTCGGCAACCGCGTCCCAGCTGCGCAGGTTCATAAACGATGCATGCAGCAACACGATGACCGGGCCTGAACCCTGATCCATGTAGTGCATCCGTACACCGTCAATATCGGCGAAGCGCGATTCCGGTGTTGCGTACTTTTCTTGTAGCTCAGCGAGGGTGAATTGTGGCGGCGAGGTCAGTGCCACCACCACGCCGGCCAGCACGGCGAGTCCGGCGAGCCAGATAAGCAGCTTTACGGCGGCGAACCCGTTATAGCGCAGCAAAAAAAACGCCGGCGCCCTCAAAGGGGGCGCCGGCGGTACTCGTGTAGCTCGCATCGGGTCCGGGATTACGGGTTGAACTTGTAGCCGATTGACAGCGCCAGTTGGCGACCATTACCCAGAATAACCGTCGTGGGGCGCGAGAAGTTGTTCAGCGTGGGCTGACGAATCTGCGACGTAACGTAGTCTTCGTCGAGTATATTCTTGCCCCAGATCGCGATATCCCAGTTTTCGTTCTGCACACCGATTCGCGCATTAACCAGCGAGCGGCGCTTGATGTATTGCAGGTTGGCAGAGCGGGTGGGCGAGCCGCTGCGTGTGATGTAGTCCGCGCGGGCGTACCAGTCCCAGTCCTGACTCAGCTGACGATTGACATCCGCATAGAGGTTGAGCTGATTGCGGACAGTTCGACCCAATTGTTTGCCACTCACATCGGTTGAGCACAAGCCGCCACAAACGCTGGTGAGCGCCAGATCTGTCACCCCTTCATCAAAGGTCGGATCAGCATGGGCGTAGCCGCCGCCCGCGGTGAGCCAGTCATTGAAAGCGTAATTGGCCTGCACCTCAACACCTTTGGAATCCGCCGACCCGGTATTACGGACAATGGCGGTAAAGAACATCGGATCCTGCGACAAGCCACTGATCTGGAGGTCTTTCCAGTTGATGTGGAAGATCGCCACATCGTAGTTCAGGCGACCGTCCAGCAACGAGCCTTTGGAGCCCACTTCAATCGTGGTGTTTTCTTCCTCATCGTAAAAAGACTCTTCAGGGAACATCGGCGAGAAGCTCGCGTTAAAGCCCCCTGATTTCGTGCCTTTGGCAACTGAGCCATACAGCATGACATTTTCGCTCATGTCGTAGTCGTAGGTGACACGCGGTGTAAAGTACGACCAGTCATTCGAGCGAAGACCACCGGGAGGGCCGCCAAAGCTGGCGATGCCGTTCACTTCTTTATCTTCTTTGGTGTACCGGCCTTCGATTGACAAGCGACCGTTGTCACCAAAATCCCATTCACCGCGACCGAATACGGCAAAGATGTCTATCTCTTCCTCTTCAATGTTGGCCAGAAAATTGGGCGTGAAAGGATCGGTGGTCAGAATGCCGTTCAGGTAGAAGCTCAGGAAGCCTGCACTGATGGATTCTCCGGGTGCCAGTGACGCGCCTGGCCCCAGTACCAGCGTATTCGCACTGTTGGACTCAGTTTCTTCATTCGTCCAGTACAGACCGCCTAACCAGCTGAAGTTGCCGCTGCTGCCATTCAGTCGGAATTCCTGACTGATGGTTTCGTCGTTGGACTCATTGAAAAACAGCAGGTTGAAATTCTCGGTGCCCGCCGGGTTCATCATGTCGTCAACAATCGCGTAGGTCGCGCCATTGGAGTTGGCATCGTAGTCGGTGATCGCATCCCATTCGGCATCGCTGTACGAGGTCAAACTGGTCAACGTCATGTTGTCGTTGATGTCGTAGACGAGTTCGAGTGCGAACAACGAAGTCTCGGTTTCTGCGCCCCGGCCATTGGGATCCACATCGACCGTTTGCGGATAGGGCAACTCGCCGCAATAATAATTGGCGCCGCCGAAGCCATTGTCACCACAGTTATTGGTCGCGTTAAAAATGCCGGCAGAGTCGATGTCTTTACTGGTGTAAAAGCCCATCAGGGTGCCGGTGAGATTGTCTGAAATATCCCACTCGAGCTTGCCCATTACCGAGTCACTGTCGGACCCGCCGAGGTTGTCATTGCTGGCAGCATTATCAATCGTGCCATCAAATTCCCGGTGCGCGTAGGCGAATGCGCCGCGCACCCCGTCACCGATCGGGCCGGAGGCGCGTATTTTGCCTTCGTAGTACTCATCAGTACCGCCCGCGACCGTTACGTCCACTTCAGATTCATCAGAAGGGTCCGCGGTTACGTAATTGATCACACCGGCAAAGGTGCTGCGGCCATATAGGGCGCCCTGCGGGCCCTTGACGACTTCGACACGCTGCAGATCGAGTAGTTCGAGGTCGAGATTGTTGCGTGACGGCAGATAGATGCCGTCTATAAATACGCCAACATTATTTTCGCGGCCTTGTATGTTCGACTGAGCGAGACCACGAATAACCGGGGTCGACAGGGCGCCTACGTTGAAGTCCTGAAAAATAAGACCCGGCGTCAACGCCGACACATCTGACAATTGCTGGATGGTCGAGTTTTTGAGTGTTGCTGCGGGTAACGCGGTAATCGATGCCGGCACGTCGCTGATGTTTTCTTCCGTTTTACGCACCGTGACAACAATTTCATCCGCATCGATGGCGGAGATCGCTATCGGTACATCCCGCTGCTGCTGCAGATGGCCACCGGCAAATACCGGCCCGGCCGCAAAGATTGCGACAGCGGCAGTCACCGCGGTCATGATTGGCTTAGACATGTTTCCCTTCCCCTAACAGCGCTTATTCTGAGTGGTAAGCATTTAACATAG
>JABDLC010000062.1 GCA_013001905.1 Gammaproteobacteria bacterium
CGATATACGCCGTGCGCGCCGACAGACAACGGATACTGCAGCACTGGCGGGTCTGGTCAGCCTCGTGTTTTGTCTGGTCGGCCTGACGTTGATTGATCCGATGTTCCGCATGCTGGGGGCGACCGACGATGTCATGCCCTACATCCATGAGTACATGGGCATCTGGTACTACTCGGCACCGATGTCGGCGATTACGTGGACGTGCCTGTCCGCGATCCGTGCGCGCGGCAATACGCTTCTGGAAGGCAAAATTATCACGCTGGCCGCCGTGATTAATGCCATCCTCGATCCGATATTTATTTTCGGCCTGTTCGGGTTTCCGCGGCTGGAGATCGCGGGCGCGGCGCTGGCCACCGTGACCGCGACATTCCTGGTCATGGTCGGCACACTGCTGTACCTGCACTTTAGTCTGCGGGTATTCGCCACGCCGTTCACCGCGCTCGTCAATATCTGGCGCTCGTGGCGCGAGATGCTGTATATCGGGCTGCCGGCGATGATGACGAATGCGATTGTCCCGATCGGTAACGGCATTGCGGTGGCGATGATTGCCGGCTACGGCGTCGACGCGGTGGCGGGTTTCGGTGTCGGCATACGTATTGAACCGCTCGCGTTAATCGCCTTCTACGCGTTGTCAGCGGTGACATCGCCGTTTATGGGGCAGAACTATGCTGCCGGCAAGTTCGGCCGTATCGAAGAAGCCCGCCGTGCCATCGGTCGCTTCTGCGTTTTGTACGGCTTGACCATCGCGACCGTCGTTGCATTCGCTGCTGTGCCACTCACCGGCTACTTCAGCGAGACCGAAGAGATTCAGAGCACCGCGTATCAGTACCTGTGGATCATGGCGATCAGTTATGGCGGTTACGGCATGGTGATGGCGATGTGCTCGGCATTTAACGGCGTCGGGTTCCCTATGCCCGGTCTGGTTATATCGACCTCCCGGGCACTGCTGTTATTTCTGCCGCTCGCCTTGCTGGGTCAGTACTGGATCGGTATCAACGGCATCTTCATCGCGTCAGCCGCCTGCAATCTGCTGCTTGGCGTGATCGCCTTCCTCTGGTTCGGCCGCCACGTGAAGCTGCACCCGAAAGGCGGCGACCCGGTGACCGATTAGCACCGACTAGTGCGCGTGGGTGCCGTGGTCATCTTCGCTATGGCCATCTCCATCATGGTCGCTATGAGCTGCGCCTTCGCTATCGCCGCCATGTCCGCCGAGCTTTTCTTCCGCCTGCTGCAACTGGTTTCGCGGTGCTGACGTATGCAGGTGATGCATCTTCCATTGCCCGTCATCGAGTTCGAGTATGGCTGTGCCGAGGCCGCTGATGCTGACCGGGTTGTTGCCGACTTTACCTGACGCGGTGTAGCGAAAAATCGCGAAACCAAGGTCGCCCTGAAATTCACCGAGTATCAGGCCCATGTCGTAGTCGACGTCGCTGAACTGCTGCACCTCAACCGCAAAGTGATTGTCACGGAAGTCTTCCCAGCTCCAGTTCGGGTAACCGCTCTCAATGGTCGAGAAGTCACCGGGAATGACTGCCTGCTCCATGATCTCGACGGAGCCTTGTTCCATGGCTTGCCCGTAGGTGTCCAGCACCGTCTGGATCGTAGCCTCGGTCGGCGTGAGTTCGCGGTAGGAACTGATCTCGCCTTTGCTCAGGTCTTCGTCATGGGCGTGGTCACCGGCGGCCAGTATCAGGCCGGGGTGCGTCAGAGCGCCAAGTGAAAGGCAAAGGGCAATAGTCTTGCGCAGCATAATTTTTCTCCTCACAATTCCTGCAGTCATGCGTATTCAGCAAGCAGCCAGTCAGTCGGGCATATCCGCCGCGACTATCCGCTACTACGAGCAAATCGGTTTGCTGGGTGCTGTCAGTAGGACAGCGTCCGGCTACCGTGTGTTCAACGAGCACGATATCCGCGTGCTCGTGTTTCTTCGTAAAGCCCGCGACCTCGGTTTCTCACTGGACGATTGTCGCGAGTTGCTGGGCCTCGCTACTGCATCAGACCGGCACAGTTCGGCATTTACCAAAAAGGCGCGGCGACTCGCTGCCAAGCGGCTTGCCGAGATCGATACACAAGTGGACGAACTGCGTCGCAAGCGCGAGCTCGTGCAGGTGCATCTTGACGTGCTTGGCGACGCCAGTCTCGATGACGATTGTCCTGTCACTGAGAAGATTTAATCCTCGCTAGCCGCGAAACGCAGCAATACCGGCCAGCGAGCGAAACGGTGCGGTGAAACCCGAGTCTACCGTTTGCTCCAGTGCTCCGGTCGTGAGGTTCACGCGTGCAGCAAGCCCGTTCCAGATGTTGGCTGCCAGCGCATAATTGTCATCAGCATCGGGGCAGCACTGCGCCCAGCCATAACCCGGCAGATCAAAGGTCTGAATAATCTCGTTAGCTTCGTCGTACACGCGCAGACCGTCGGATGCCGTGCACAGTAATCGACCGTCAGGCATGTAAGTGGGCGCGATAAACCAGCGTTTGTCGCTCTGGTCGTACGGATCCGCGTCGGGATAGGCATCCATATCGTCCATTTGTTTGTCGTTCACGATGTCGTAGCGCATGAGTCGACGGCTGGTTTCAGTTGTGTAGGTAATAAATTCCTTTGACGGATGAATCGTCATGTGGGTGACGCCCTTAAACTTCGTAAACTCAGGTGCGTTCTCTACCTCGAAGGTCTGCAGCAGATTCAGATCAGCGTCGAATTTATAAATGTTGCCGTCGCCGAGCCGGCCGTCTTCCAGTGTCTTTGCAGTCGTGCCTTTCCAGATTTCGTCGCCGATAAAATATTCGCCGAAGTACTGGTGGCCGTCGTTGTCCCAGCAGGTGCTGCCGAAGCCGCGCCCGGGATCCCAGTTATCGAGTTGCTGGCCGTCGGGCGAAACCCGCACGACGACGTGACCCTGACTGTCGAACCCCCACAGCGTGCCGTCCGGCGCAAACGTGCAGCCGACGATGAGATAGGTCGTGCCCTTGGTGTACAGCGTGCCTTTCGGCACCCAGTTCTTGTCAAACTGGAGTATCCGGCCTTCACCCTTGTGATCATCATCCGGGTCGTCCAGATAGCTGCAGCCGAGAAATATATCGCCCCGATCAAAGGGCTTCATCGTTGACGTCTTGAGCATTGCGTAACCTCCGGAGGGCAGCCTAAACCCTCTAGCCACAGTAAGGTCAATCCTGAGTTGGCGGCGCGCCATCATTGACCTTCATGCGGCTGGAGGCTTTAAGCTGTGTCCCGCTAATAATATAGGGTATACAGGGTCTATGAGCGGACACGGACATCACGGTCACGGCGGCCACGGCCATCATGGTCACGGCGATCAGGCGACTGCAGGCCCGGGAGCGGAACCGGCCGGTCCCTACATGACACCGGACAAGTTTTTTCTGCTGTTCGGCTTGATTACCTATGGCATCGGTCAGTCGGTGCTCTACATCGTGTTCCCGCCGCTGGTGAAGGAAATCGGTCTGACGCTGCAGCAATACGGCTGGATCATGTCGATTTCGAACCTGGTGCTGGCGTTGTCCGCCATTTACTGGGGGCGGCGCAGCGACCGGGTGGGTCGCAAGCCCACCTTGCTGCTGGGCCTGTTCGGTTATGCAGTCGGCACGCTCGGTGTTGCGCTGGCTCTGGAATGGGGTGTGCGCGGGTCACCGGCGCCGTGGGTGCTGTTCGGCGTAATTCTGTTCGCGCGTATGGTCTACGGCGCGCTGGCGTCGGCGATCAACCCCGCTGCCTCGGGTTACATGGCCGATACCACGAGCCGCGCGAACCGTGCCCGCGGCATGGCACTGCTGGGCATGACGTCCGGCATCGGCACGATACTCGGCCCGGTACTCGGCGGTGCGCTCGCGTTTATCAGTGTTATTTTTCCGATGTACGCGGCCATTGTGTTGGCACTCCTGGCTATGCTGATGCTGGCGATACTGCTGAAAGAGCCTGAACGCGCGCCGGCGCCGGAAGGTCATGAACTGAAAAAGCTGTCACCCTTTGATCCGCGGGTGCGCGCTTTTCTGTTTCTGTTTTTCTGCTTCTGGATGTTCTTCACGATGATTCAGGTCATCATCGCGTTCCTGCTGGCGGACCAGATCGGTATCGAAGGCCCCGGCAAAGTCGCTCAGGCAACGTCGACAGCGCTCATGTCCATGGCGATCTGTGCAACGTTCATGCAGCTTGTGGTGATACAGAAAATGAACATCACGCCCCGTACGATGCTGCGGCTGGGCCTGCCGGCTTTTGCCCTCGCAATGGGTGCACTGCTGCTCGCGACCAACATCTACATGGTCTGGGTGAGCTTCAGTCTGTTTGGCATTGCGCTGGCGTTGTCGAATCCCGGTATCACCGGCGGTGCCAGTCTGATGGTTGAGCCGCACGAGCAGGGCGCTTTGGGCGGGTTATTCTCGGCGGCGCCGATACTCGGGATGGCGGTCGGCCCTGTGCTCGGCTCTACACTGTATGCGCAGGTCTCTATGCAGATGCCGATGATCGTCGGGGTGGTGGCCTTTGTGCTGTTG
>JABDLC010000068.1 GCA_013001905.1 Gammaproteobacteria bacterium
GCATTATGTCGACCAGTTCCATATGGTTCGTCATCCTATTGCGATCCCTTCAGTTGCAATAACGGCTGGCAGCATGATTTTATTCCACAGGTCGGAATACTTACCCACGGATAATCGTTGTTATCAGGAAGAGCCAGTTTCTGTAATAACGGAGTCAACATGAGATCGCATCGCCGCAAGTTAGGGTATCCATTTGTTTTTGCAGCCGTTTTAGCCTGCCTGGTCGGTTCCGCCGACGTGGCGGCTCAGGTCGGTGTGCCGGGGGTAAACCCGGACGTGCTGCGACTGCCGGACGCGAATCCCGGTGGCCGGCTCGGCGGGCTGCGTGATCGCGTTGAGCGTGACCAGCGCAGACTGCAGCGTGCCGTCGACGGGGCGCTGGAGGAACTGGCGGCGTTGCCACCGGACGTGATCGAGGTTGCGGATGAGACGGCGGGCAATACGTTGCGATCGTTTACGGCCGCAACAGCCCCTGACGGCTCGACGATTGAGAAGGATGTGCTGGTGGTGCTGATCGACACCGCGGCAGCGAATCGGTTGCGGGTTCGCGGACTGCGCCTTATTGGTCAGGCTGAGTTGCCGGTGTTAGGTAAAACGCTGCTTACGTTGCAAAGCACCGGCGACTACCCGCTGGCTGCAATGGCCGCCGATTTGCGCCGGCTCAACGAAAGCGCACGTGTGGATTACAACCACCTCTATGACGTGGCGGCAAGGGTTCCGGTCGCAGAGCCTGCGATTGAGAAAGCATCGACACCGGATGCCTCGGACAATGCATCGGCTAACGCATCGGAGACGCGGCTAAGACCTCTGCGTATCGGCTTGATCGATTCCGCGGTGCGCGCCGATCATGAAGGGCTCACCGGTATGGAGATCGTGGCGCAGGATTTCATCGCGCACACCGGAGCCCGTCCGGATGCGCACGGTACTGCGGTGGCATCGATTATTGCGTCAGCCCTAAACGACGTCGGTGAGAATTCGGCGCAGCTCTATGCGGCCGCCGTTTTTTTTGCGGCCGACGGCCAGGCACCGGGCGCCACCACTGAAAGTCTGATCGGTGCGTTGGCCTGGCTCGCAGAGGCTGATGTGGATGTCATTAATATGAGTCTGGCCGGCCCCGAAAATGAACTGTTGGGCAGCGCGCTTCAGGCGCTGGGCGGCCGGCAGCTGGTCGTGGCGGCCGTCGGCAATAACGGTCCGCGCGGTGCACCGCTGTATCCCGCCGCCTACGATGACGTTATCGCGGTCACAGCCGTCAGCAAGAAGCAGCGTATATACCGCTATGCCAACCGGGGCGAGCATGTGGACTTCGCGGCGCTTGGCGTCGACGTTCAGGTGGCGACACCGGTGACACTCGCGACAGCAGGGTGGCGGGAGGATTCAGGTACGTCGCTCGCTACGCCACGAGTCGCGGTAGTTGTTGCGCAACTGTCGGGCAGAGCCGGGCTGGATCATGATGCGGTGGTCGCCACATTGCAGACGCGGGCAACCGACCTCGGCCGGCGGGGCCATGACAACATCTACGGTCATGGGTTGGTCCGGTTGTCGCCCGAGTCGGCTGTGGTCGATTAAAACTGCAGATCAAAATTCAAGCGTCAGCCTGATGCCCGCCACGCGCTTGTCGTAGTCTGCAGCTTCCAGATTGGAATCGCTCGATGACCAGTCGATGTAGCTCGTGATGCCGAGTCGATCCGCCAGCGGCATGTCAGCCTCAATGCTGTAGCGCATGCGGGTGTCGCTGCGTGCAGCGCCGATGACGGGATCCTCGCTGCGGTAGGAACGGTCTTCGTAACGAGCCCGCAGTTTCAGGTTCGTCACAAACGAATTGGTCCGGATCGGAAATGCGTAGGTGACGCCGATTTGCCAACGGTTGTAATCCAGTTCATCGGCCTCGGCATCCTCGCGGCCGAGCGCGAAACTGAACGCCGCGTAGTGTTCCATGCCCTGAAGCAAATAGTAGGCATCCGTTCGCAGTCCGAGACCGCTCGCGTCCCGCTCCGGCATCTCGTCATAGGACGTGTCAGTGTGCACATAAGCGGCACGCAGGAACCAGCGGTTGTTGAACAGACGCGAAACGTTGGGTGCGATGCGCGTCAGCGACAAGTAGTCATCGCCGTCCAGATTGCCGTCGAAGTGATTCACCATCAGGCCGACATCTGTCAGGCCGAACCGTGTAGTGAGCTCGGCCTGAAATTGATGCAGGCCAAGGTCAAACTCGGAATACTCCTCGTATGAGGTGTCGCTGTAGTCGTAGCGCAGAACTGATCGCAGATCGTCGGTGTGGCGAGTCTGAATGCCCGCACCGATTTGTACATTGGTGACCTGGTCAGCGTTATCGGTATTCGCATCGATTTCGCTCAGCCCGACATTGCTGTCCCAGCCGGTGCCCGCTTCCAGATCAACGTCATACGTGAACCGTTCGTTGGCAGCTGCCGGCATGGACGCTGTCAGGATGGTCAGCAGCAAAACTATAAGTGAATTGTTGGGTGCATTTTTCATCGTAAGTCTCCGCGGAAGAGGGCCGGCGGGCATGCCGCCGGCCCCGGACGCTTGCGGTGGTTATTCGCGACCCGGCAGGGGCAGATTGGCGGCAATCTCGCCGGCCAGGTTTTCCTGCACTGAGCTGCGCACCTCATCGCTGACGCTGCCACTGATAT
>JABDLC010000083.1 GCA_013001905.1 Gammaproteobacteria bacterium
GTGCTCGGCATCGTCAAGGCCTATACGACGCGCGTAGGCTCCGGGCCGTTTCCGACCGAGTTATTCGACGATATGGGTAAGCACCTGGCAAAGGTGGGCGCCGAGTTTGGCGCAACAACGGGTCGGCCGCGTCGCTGTGGCTGGTTCGATGCGGTGATTACGCGCCGTGCCGTGCTCAACAGCGGCATCACCGGTTTGTGCGTGACGAAGCTCGATGTCATGGACGGGCTCGACACCGTCAAAATCTGCGTCGGCTATCGTCTTGATGGCGAACTCATCGATGTGCCGCCGCTGCAGGTCGAGCGCTATGAAGAATGTGAGCCTGTCTACGAGGAAATGCCGGGCTGGCAGCAAAGCACCGTGGGTGTGACACGCCGTGAAGATCTGCCTGCTGAGGCTGTCGCCTATCTGCAGCGTGTTTCTGAAGCGCTGGGTGTACCCGTCGATCTGGTGTCGACCGGCCCGGATCGCGACCAGAATGTCATTATTCGCCACCCGTTTGACTGAGCGGTTGCCGCTGCTGCGCGGCCTGCTGCTGACCTGTGCTCTGACGCTGCTGCTGGGTGGCTGCAGTTCCCGCTTTTTCTATGACCGCATCGATGCGTTCATCGTCTGGAAGTTGGGTGACTACGTCACGCTGACCGATGCGCAGAAGCTAACACTTAAGAACGACATACAGGCGCATCTGGATGGCGTGCGCGAGAATGAACTGACGCGTATCGCAGCGCTGATCAGCGAGTTCGCGGGGGATTTCGAGTCGTTGCCGGTCCCGGCATCCCGTTTCGAGTTGCGCTACCAGCAGTCGATGGAACTGTACGACGAAATCATGCTCGGGCTCGTGCCGCTGACGGAGCGCTTCCTGCGCGGCCTGAGTGAGGCGCAGATTGAGGAGTTTTTCACCCGGCTCGATGAAGCCAACGAAGAAATGTATGACGAGTACCTCGGGCGGACCCCGGAAGATCGGGAGAAAGCGCGCAACAAGTCGGCGGTCAAGGGCATACAGGATTTTACCGGGCGCCTGCGTAAGGATCAGAAGCTGCTCGTAACGGATACGCTGGCGCGTATGGAAGATGCCTCGGATGAATGGATCGCGTATCAACAGGAATGGCGCGATCAGTTCCGTGCGCTGGTGACCCGGGCGCCGGAAGGTGAGGCGTATACAGAGAAGCTCACCGAGTTGATGGTTTACCCGCGCCAATTGCACACGCCGGAATACCGTGAGCGGGTCGACCGCAATCGCGTGATGCTTACCGACATGCTCAGCGAGCTTTCAGCGGGCCTTAGCGACAGGCAGCAGCGCAGAACGATGAAGGAACTCAACGGTTATGTAGAGTTGCTTCACAATCTTGCGAAATCGGAGTAAAAGGCTCTCCCTATGCAAAAGAGTTCCGAAGGTGGCTTGCTGAGTCATATACAGTTTCGCTCGGCCACGGCACTGGTTGTCGCCAACGTCATTGGTGCAGGGGTGTTTACCACTACGGGTTTTCAGGCGGCTGATCTCGGGCATCCGGGTGTCATTCTTTTGCTCTGGGTGCTGGGCGGCGTGCTCGCCTACTGCGGCGCCCTGTGTTTTGCAGAGCTGGGTGCCGCGATTCCCGAAGCAGGGGCTGAATACATTTATCTGCGTGAGTCCTACGGCCGTGCCTTCGGCTTCATGAGCGCTTTCGTATCGCTGATCGCCGGTTTTTCAGCGCCAATTGCGGCAGCTCTGAAAAGTCTGATTCATTACATCACCGCGTACTTTCCATCGTTACCCGGTGATGCGCAGGTGATCGGGGCTGTGACAGCGAGTGAACTGGCCGCAATAGTATGTGTCTGGCTTCTTGTGGGTGTGCATCTCCGTGGTCGTGAGGGCGGTGTGGCCTTTAATGACGTGGTTACCTTGCTCAAGGTCGGCGGCATCGTCGCGATTATTCTGGCGGCCGCTGCGATCGGCAATGGTGATGCCAGCAACCTGACTTATGTGTCTCCTGCCTACGACGAGATGAGCACCACCTCGGTCATGACAGCGGTAGCGGGCAGCCTGATTTTTGTCATGTTTTGCTACAGTGGCTGGAATGCGGCGGCCTATGTGGCGAGCGAGATCGTTGACCCGCAAAAGACCCTTCCGAAGGCGCTACTGGTTGGTACAGGCATCGTCACAGTGCTGTACCTATTACTCAACATGGTCTATTTCTACGGCGCGAACGTGGATGAGCTGGCGGGCAAGGTCGAGGTCGGGCTGGTCGCATCGCGCACCTTGTTTGGTGAGTGGGGTGCGGGCCTGGTTACCGTGGTGCTCGCTGTTTCGCTGATTGCGTCAGCGTCCGCCATGACGATGGCCGGTCCGCGGGTGTATTACTCGCTGGGTCAGGATATTCGCCGCTTTAGTGCGCTGACACGCACCAACAGCGCCGGCGCACCGACCAATGCGTTATTGTTGCAGGGAATCGTGGCCACGCTGATTATTGTCTCCGGCAGCGTTGATCAGATTCTGAGTTACGCCGGGTTTACCCTGGCGCTGATGTCGGCACTGGCGGTTTCCTGTGTCATTGTCATGCGCATCCGCCGCCCCGACATGCCGCGCCCGTTCCGGGTGTGGCTGTATCCGTTGCCGCCATTGTTTTTCATGGCCGTGAGCCTGTGGACAATGTACTGGGCGTTTCAGGGGCGCCCTGTCGAATCAACGCTGGCGTTACTGACGGTTGCCGCGGGCGGGGGTATATTTTTCCTCGCAGCATTGCTGCGCCGCTAAGTCCGTATCGATATGAGTTCTTCGAGTCGTACGGAAACTCTGCAAGAGGAGGTCGCCCGGCGGCGCACCTTTGCGATTATTTCCCACCCTGATGCGGGTAAGACCACGCTCACCGAGAAGCTGCTGCTGTATGGCGGAGCTATTCAGGAAGCGGGTGCGGTCAAAGCCCGGCGTGCCAGCCGGCATGCCACTTCAGACTGGCTGGAAATTGAGAAGCAACGCGGAATTTCGGTCAGCAGCTCGGTGATGCAGTTTGAATACAGCGATCATATCGTCAATTTGCTGGATACCCCCGGACATGAGGATTTCTCTGAGGACACCTACCGGGTACTGACGGCCGTCGACGCGGCGGTCATGGTTATCGACGCGGCCAAGGGTGTGGAAGCGCAGACGATCAAGCTGCTCGAAGTATGCCGGCTGCGCAATACACCGATTATTACCTTCGTGAACAAATTTGATCGTGAGGTACGCGGCCCGCTCGAGATACTCCAGGAGATTGAAGAGACTTTGCAGATCGATTGCGCGCCGGTCAGCTGGCCCGTCGGGATGGGCAAGAGTTTTCGCGGCGTCTATGACCTGCAATCCGACCAGTTGCTACGGTTTCGCGGCGGCGAAGAAAAGCGGGCGCACGACGAAGAGGTCATTGCAGGGCTTGACAATGCCCGGCTGGATGAATTGTTCCCCGACGAAGTGGAAACTCTGCGCGAGGAAGTGGAGTTGATACGTGAGGCCAGCGAGCCGTTCGACCTGGAGTTGTTCCGTGCAGGGATGCAGACGCCGGTTTTTTTCGGCTCAGGAATTAACAATTTCGGTGTGCAGGAAGTTCTGAACGCGCTGCTGCAGTGGGCGCCGCGACCACAGCCACGGTCAACGGGCGAACGTGAGGTCCTGCCGGACGAAGCGCCGCTCACTGGTTTCGTGTTCAAGATTCAGGCCAATATGGATCCGAAACATCGCGATCGCATCGCTTTCTTCCGGGTTTGTTCCGGGCGGTATCAGCCTGGCATAAAACTCAAGCATCTGCGACTGGGTCGCGAGATGCGCATTGCCAATGCGCAGACCTTCCTGGCCAATAGTCGTAAAGCGAGTGAAGAAGCTTTCGCGGGCGACATACTCGGAATTCATAACCACGGGCAGCTACAGATCGGCGATACCCTCACAGAAGGGGAGCAGCTGAGTTACCGTGGTATCCCGCACTTCGCGCCGGAATTATTTTGCAGGGCGCGCCCGGCCGATCCGCTGAAGGCGAAGCAGCTGAACAAAGGGCTCAAAGAACTGGGTGAGGAAGGTGCTGTGCAGGTGTTCACGGACGGCATGGGGCGCAAGTTGCTCGGCGCTGTCGGGCGATTGCAGTTCGACATCGTCGCGCACCGGCTCAAAGGGGAATACAACGTGGAGGCCAGTTACGAGCCTGCCGAAATTCATACCGCACGCTGGCTCAGCTTTCCCGATGAAGACACGCGCAAAGCCTTCATGCAGCGAGAGGAGGCGTCCGTATCTGAGGACGTCGACGGCAACCCGGTGTACCTCGCACCAAGCCGCTACAAGCTGCAGATTACGCAGGAGCGCTTTCCGGACGTTGGTTTCCACGCTACCCGTGAGCACGGGGAGGTGCTGCAGCCCGAGTAGCCCATTCTGTTAAGCCGTTCCGTTCTCAACGCACCGCTTTTGCTATGCTTTCACGTACCTCGTCGCCGGCTAGTGACGGCGTTAAAGAATAATAATGAAAATCCTGTTTTTCACCGATAACTTTCCGCCTGAGTCGAATGCGCCGGCTATACGTACGTATGAGCACACGCGCGAGTGGGTCAAAGCGGGCCATGAAGTCACGATTGTGACCTGCGCGCCCAATTTCCCGCTGGGGAAAGTCTACGAGGGCTACAGCAACAGCTTTTATCAGACCGAAGAAGTTGATGGTATCCGTGTGGTGCGGGTCTGGAGTTACATTGCTGCCAACGAAGGTGCGGCGAAACGCATCATCGATTACCTGAGTTTTATGGTCAGCTCGACCTTTGCTGCGCTGTTTCTGCCGCGTCCTGATGTCGTGATCGGCACATCTCCGCAGCTGTTTGCAACGGTGGGCGCATGGCTGATATCCAAGGTCAAACGCGTGCCGTATGTATTCGAGCTCAGAGATCTGTGGCCGGAATCAATTCTGGCGGTCGGCGCAATGGAAAAAGGCTGGGTCATTCGCAAGCTTGAGCAGTTTGTGAGCTTTCTGTATCGACAGGCAGACCTGATGGTGCCGGTGACCAACGCTTTTGCGAATGTGTTGCGCGAGGAAGGTGTGCCCGACGAGCGCATCGAAGTGATCACCAACGGCATCGAGCCTGGCAGTCATCCGCTCACCGAAACGCGAGAGGCCGTTCGCGACAAATGGGGCGTGCCGCAGGATGCCTTCGTCGGCGCGTTTATCGGTACGCTTGGTATGGCCCACGGGATTGCGACCATTCTGGAAGCGGCCGAGAAAGTGCGTGACGACAGTCAACTGCACTTTCTCATCATGGGCAACGGCGCCGACAAGGATCAGATCAAGCAGCTGGCGGCGGAAAAGGGGCTGAGCAACGTGACGATCATCGATGGTCAGCCGCGACAGATTGCATTGAATGTGCTCGGAGCAGTTGATGTCTCGCTGGTGCTGCTGAAGAACACGCCGCTTTTTGAGACGGTCATCCCCTCTAAAATCTTTGAGGCGATGGAATTCGAGAAGCCCATTCTTCTGGGCGTGCGCGGCGAGAGTGCGGATATTGTCGTCAATAAGGCGAATGCCGGGATTGCGTTTACCCCGGAATCCGCGGATGAACTGGTCCAGCACCTGCGCGCTTTGCAGTCAGATCCCGAGCGCTGTGCTGAGTTTGGCCGCAACGGTCGCGCGGCCGTGGACAGTGCTTTCCGTCGTACTCAGTTAGCAGCGCGCATGCTCGCTGCCATCGAACGGGTGGTGGAGCGAAAGCGCACCAGCAGCGCGCCGACCAGCAATACCGCCTGATAGCCTCCGACCAGCACGAACGGCGCCCATGGCCCCCAGGCATCGAATAAGCGGCCGCCGATGACAGTAAACACCAGTATCCCGAAGGCACCGAACATCTGTGCAGTCGCAATGACGCTGCCGCGCTCCTTGACCGGCGCTTCCTCGCCGACCAGTGCCATTTGCGCTTTCACCATGAAGCCGGTGCCCAGCGTCATGATGATCAACAGTGGCAGCATTCTGAAGTCGACGGGTGAGGTCAGGAAATACATCGACAGGTAGCCGCCGGCCGCCACGACCAGTGCCACGCACATGGCGGTCATCCGATCAACCCGATCAATAAACCAGCCAAATGCCGGCGCCGAAAAAAAGCTCACCGCATACATCACGGCGATAGCGGTGCCATAACGGGCCATTGCTTCACCGGTGCTGATATTCAGTTCGCGACCCGATTGAATGGCCCATAACGACAAGAACAGGCCTTTGACGACGACGTCCGAGCGGGCCGCCAGTGCTGAGAAGTAGGAAATTGCTATCCGCGGATTTCGCCCGGCACGTAATCCGCTGCCGTACAGTTGCCGCGCAGGCAGTCGTTCTTTTGCCGTGACCGGTGTGCCGGCCATCAGGCCCACGCGTGCGATGACCGCTGTGATGACCAACAGCACGGTCATGGACAGAAACATCACCGTACCCGACTCCACAGGGCTGTAGCCGAGCTTGCCCATTTGTTCAGGGATGCCGCCGATGATGCGGGCCGCAAAGATAGTGCCGAGGACGTTCATCATCGCTGACAGGCCGATGTACTTGCCGCGCGACGAGTTAAGCGGGTAGTCGTTGACCATCGTCGCCAGCGTGCCGGTTGCTGCGGCCACACCGGCGCCGTAGAAGGTGCGGTAGATAAAAAGTTCGGTGGTGGATGTGGCAAAGGGATACAGCCCCCAGGCCAGCGCGATGAGCAGTACACCCGTGATGTATACCGGGCGACGGCCGATACGGTCGGCCAGAATGCCCGCCGGCAATAGCGCGACCAGCATGACGATTTCGGTCCAGAACGACAGGTCGCCCGACAGTGTGCCCTGCGCGCGACGCGGCACGTCGAGATGTTCAGTCAGAATAAATCCCTGCAGGATCGACATGCCGGTGAGCGCGGCAATCGTGACGCCCGACGCATACAGTTTGGTGGCGGCGTTTAGTCGGGTGACGCCGGGTGCCAGCTCAACAGGGCCGAGCTTGAGGGGTTCGGTCACGTACCGGGAACCCAGTCGCTATGCAGAGCGAGGCGCAGCATCCGTCGTGCTTCGGTGTAATCAGAATTCGGACTGTGCTGAACACAGCGGTTATCCCAGAGCAACAGCGACTTGTTGTGCCATCGGACACGGCACTGAAAAACATCCTGCAGGGAGTGCTCCTTCAGCATGTCCAGCAGCGCTTTACTCTCGTGCGGCTGCAGATCCTTGATGGCCGTCGTCCAGGCTTTGTTGATGTAGAGCATCTTGCGGCCCGTCTCGGGATGTTTGCAGACCAGCGGATGCTCCGTTTGCGGGAATTTTTTACGCATGCTGGCCAGCATTTCGATGGCCTTGGTCGTGCCGATCGAATGATGCCCGGAATTTAGCCCGTATTGCAGCACATCGTGAATCGCGATCTTGTCCTCGAGCATCGCCTGCATGGTGGGCGACAGGGCTTCATACGATTCATAGTTGCTGGCAAATAAAGTGTCACCGCCAACGGCCGGCACATCAAGCGCATACAGCATTGCGCCGAGGCTCGGGTTTTTCTGGTAACTGTGGTCCATGTGCCAGCCCAGCTTCTGAGTTGACAGCTTGTCGGCGTTTTTGGGCGCGCCGAAGAAGTAGTAGACGCCGGGTGTCTCGGATTTGTTGGGCAGAAAGGGCTCTTCTTCCAGTTTGCCAAAGCGGCGGCCGAAATCCGCAAATTCCTGTTCGGTGAGTTCCTGATCGCGGAACACGAGTACCGAATAATCGAGAAATGCCTGATGAATGTCGGCAAAGGCTGCGTCATCCAGAGCTTTGACATCTACACCCAGAATCTCAGCCCCGAGTGCACCGGTCATCGGACGAATATCGAGTTGCGCTGTTGCTACTGCGGGTTTAGCGGTCATAGTCAACTCCTGGGCAGCCCTGTGGATGCAAAATGCATCGACATGCCTATATAGTATTTAGCCAAATTAAACGAAGCTCGAATCAACGGCAAACATCTGTGCCGGGGGGGATCCGCTATGCAGATAGGTCAGTGGGGCAGCGCGTTCGTTGCGATATGTGTAACCGGCGCAGTGCTGGCAGAGCCCGCGCCCGGCGCACCTGACGAGATCACGGTGACAGCCCGCAAGCGTGCAGAAAGCCTGCAGTCGGTGCCCATATCGGTCACGGCGCTGAGCAGCGAAGACCTGCAGGTGCGCGATGTCGTGAGCCTCGAAAAACTGGCGGATCAGACTCCTGGTCTGAGTTTTGCCACGGCCGGTAGTCTCGTTAACCGGCGTGCCGTTATCCGCGGCATGTCGCAGCAGACGCGGGTGGGGGATGAAACCAACGTCTCTACCTTTATTGATGGCGTCTACACGCCGGGCTTCAGTGGCGCTGAGTTTTTCGGCTTCGATGAACTGGAGCGCATCGAGGTTATCAAGGGTCCGCAAAGTGCGTTGTATGGTCGCAACAGCTTTGCCGGTGCGATCAATTACGTAACCGTCAAGCCAGGCTTTGATGCAGAGGGTGGCGGCCAGATTACCGTCGGCAGCGGCGAGCGTTTCGGTATTACCGGTTATATCAGCGGCCCCGTCATCGACAACCGTGTCGCTGTGCGTTTCTCGGCAGGGCGGAACGAAAGCGGCGGTAGTTTCGAGAACGGCATCGACGGTGAACCGCTCGGCAGTGCTGATACCGGGTTTGTCCGGTTCAATGCGCTGATCGATGCGACCGACAATCTGCAGCTCGGTGTTTCATTGTCACGTCAGGAAGAAGACGTGAATCCGGTGCCCGCGACGCTGGTTGCCGATGACGATCCGCGCCGCGTAGGGCAGAAGCAATTATTCCGCTACAGCCCGTTTGAGTTTGCCGCCGGGGGCGGTATGCCGATCGGCCGTCTGTATTCGGGCGCGATACGTAATACCAGTGATGTGTACTGGATTGATCCGCGGTCGTACGCCGGCGATCGTGAGATCAGTCGCTTCGTGTTTGATCTTGACTGGAATCTGGGTGCCGTCAGCCTCATCAGCCAGACGGCCTATCAGGATCGTGAAGTCGCGACGCTCGGCGATTTCAATACCTGCCGCGCAGACATCCGCGCTGCTGTGTGCAACACGGTCAGCCCCACTGCGCGTGGCACGTTTTTCGGCGGACCACTGGCCGGTTCACCACAGATCGTCAGCGTGCTGACCGGCGCCCGTGAAGACAGGGATGAACTGAGTCAGGATCTGCGCCTGCAGTCAAACGACGGGGGCAAGGTGCAGTGGCTTGCCGGGCTCTATTACAGCACTGAAGACTTCAGCGACGAGACTCAGCGCCTCAGCGACGGCACGTTGACCAACAACGACGCTTCAATTGTTTATGCGTTAGCAGACCCGGCGCCGCTGCTCGACTCCACAACATTGATTGAGAACCGTTTCCTGTCTTTGTATGCCTCCGCGGACTTCAGTTTTAGCGATGCGCTCAGTCTGTCACTGGAGGGGCGCTACACCCGGGAGAGAAAGGAGGCCGATCAGGTCGCCAATCGGTTCCCGACCAACGTGCCGCCGACCGGGCCGCAAAACGAAACGTTTCGTTTCTTTACACCGCGCGCGATTCTGTCCTGGGAGCCGGACGACGATACTCTGTGGTACGTATCGGCAGCCAAGGGCGTTAAATCGGGCGGCTTTAATCCGGGCTCAGTGCAGATTCCCACCTTTGATCAGGAGGAAAACTGGAGCTATGAACTGGGCGCGAAATACACCTTGCTTGACGGTCGTTTGCGACTGAACTCAGCGGTGTATTTTGTGGATTGGGATGACCAGCAGATTACCGGTGTCGACCCCGACAACAGCCGCTTGCCGATTACCCAGAATGTTGCCAAGACCGAGATCTTCGGTTTTGAGGCCGAAGCGTTTTACTCACCCAACGACTGGCTGGAATTCAACGTGGGTGTCGCATTGCTTGATGCTGAGTACAAGGAGGGCACGTCGGTATCCATCAATTTCCTCACCGATTGCGCGGCGTTGCCGATCCCCTGCGACGAATCCAATGGCATCGGGCCGTACACCAGCGGTAATCTGGATGGCCGTAAAGTTATCGGTACGCCGGACGCTACTTTTAACGCCGGCGTACAGATTAACCGGCCGTTGCAGGGTAGCGGCTGGGATCTCGTCTCGCGTCTTGATTATTCCTGGCAGGACAAAGTCTATATCGATGAAGCGAACGCCGGCTATCTGCCGACGCGCCAGACGGTGAATCTGCGCATTGGCGTCGAGAATGAGCAATACACGCTCAGCAGTTTTTGTAACAATCTGACGGATGATGACACGCCGGTGTTTGCACTGCCGCCCCGCGACATACTCGGCGTACCGCATTATTTTGTGATTAACCGCGACGGCAGGATGTGCGGCGCACAATTCGCAGTTAGGTACTAAGTATGATGACCAATAAAAAAAGACAGTTCGGCTCGCTGCGGGAATTTTATCCTTACTACCTCAGTGAACATCAGGATCCGCGCTGCCGTCAGACGCATTTCATCGGGACCACCTTTGGTCTGGCCTGTCTGCTGTTTGCGGTTCTGACGGCAAACCTGAGTTTTATTTTACTTGGTTTGGCGGGCGGCTATGCATGCGCATGGTTCGGCCACGCGGTTTACGAAAAGAACAAGCCGGCCACATTCAAGTATCCGTTTTACAGTTTTCTGAGCGACGTTCTGATGTACCGGGATATGTGGCTGAACCGCCTTTAGCGAGTGAGCGGACTATTTGTATTGGGACAGTACCGTGACGCCGTCGTGGTTGGCGTTTCGGTAGATACGTCGCCAGGCTCGCTTGTCGTTGTAGATATGTGCCCGCAGGAACAAACCTGACCAGCGGGCATAGCGGTGTGCGGAGATAGCCTGCGGAATAATCTGCTCCGGTTCGCCGCGATCCGCGTTGGCGCCCGGCGGTGCATCGATGTCGGTCATGCCAAAGTGATTGGTGCCGTGCACGGTAATAAATGCCTTGGGCGGCTCCAGGGTGGCGTAGGTTTCCAGCCCTTCCGCGGAGCCCGAATCTTCATCACCACTGGTGATTGCCACGGGAATACCGGCCGAGTCGATATCCAGCCCGCGTGAGCTTGTGCCTACCAGCGCAGCGGCTTTGAGTTCAGGCGGGCGCGTGAACCCGCTCGCCGGATTACAGAACGGGAAGCCGCAAATGCCCGTGATGGTATATAGTGCCGCCGCGCCGCCGAAGGAGTGACCGCTGATACCGAGCTTGCTCCCGTCGACCAGCCCGTAAACCGGGGAGTCAGGGTCGCCATTTTCCAGCCGCATTTGCTCGAGCGCTTCCTGCATGACAACGCCTTCGGTGAAGTTCTCACCGAGAGGACTGGTGTTATTGGGTATTACGACCACAAAGCCGTAGCGCGCGAGGTGCATGCCGAAGCTGCTGTAGTAATCGCGGTCGACCCGCGCTCCCTGCAGCATCACGACCACCGGGAAGCGATCCGTATACAGCGAGCGCTTCTTTGCCGGCGGTGCAGGGTGGTA
>JABDLC010000087.1 GCA_013001905.1 Gammaproteobacteria bacterium
GGGATGTTTCGCTGGCTGGCTTCATTCTTACTACTGACTCTCTTAAGCCCGATTGTATCCGCGCAAACGACGACACTCTCGATTTCCAGTGAGGATCTGACGGCCACACCGATCTTTAATGATGTCGATTTCTTCACCATCGACATTGAGATTGATGCACCGCTGGCGGCCGGTGTCTACAGCAATCCGGACATTGTGCAGGTCGTCTATCAGGTCACCGGCGTGCTTACCGACCCGACCCCGTCCGGCTTTTCGGCTTTTGACCTGCAGCGCACCATTACGGGTACAGATTTTTATGCGCAGGGCAGCTCGCTGTCGTTTGAGGTTGATACAGCTGCTGTGCTGTCAGATGGCGTGCAGGTCGCGGAGCTGGTCGGCAGCGGAGTGGTGCTCGAATTCAACGGCCGGGAAATCGGCAACGGACGGTTCCACCCGGCGTTGCTGCAGCTCAATGCAGATGGCAGCGGCATGATTCAAAATTCCAACAACGAACCGGAGGCGGGCACTGCAATTGCGTTTGGCGCTGAGTACATTACCGACCTGTTGTTTGATAGCGGTAATCTTACGGTGCTCGTGGAAACGCCGGACGAACCGACTCTCGGAAGCAGCAGCGGCGGGTGCTTTATTGCCACAGCTGCGTATGGCTCTCACATGGCGCCTGAGGTAACACTGCTGCGGCAGTTTCGCGACACACGATTGCTAACCAACCGACCGGGCCGGTGGTTTGTCAGGCAGTACTACCGCTACTCCCCGGCGGCCGCAGAAATCATTGCTGACCGTGTGTTGCTGCGCTCAGCTGCCCGTGCGGCGCTTACACCGCTGGTTTACAGCGTCAAATACCCGGCGGCAGCGCTGGCATTGTTGCTGGCGTCACTTCTAGTCGCGCTGACCCGATGGCGGCGCCATGCCTAGGAAAGGGTTGCCCGAAGTGTGATGCGGTGCCCAGACATTGCCAATGCGTTATGTACCATTTAAGAAGTTAAATAGCGCAAGCACACGGCATTTATATGATCAAGCCTCCGGCTATCCATGGCGAGACTCTCCGACTGCAGTCACTGCACTCGATGAAGATTCTTGATACTCACCCGGAAGACCGATTTGATCGAATTACCCGGCTGGCGGCACGCGTATTCAACACACCGATAGCGCTGGTCAGCCTGGTCGACAAAGACCGACAGTGGTTTAAGTCGAAACACGGGCTCGATGCGTGCGAAACGGTGCGCGAGATTTCTTTTTGCGGCCACGCCATTGCCCAGGATGAGGTGATGGTCGTCGAGGATGCACAGCGCGACAAACGCTTTTGTGACAACCCTCTGGTCACCGGAGAGCCTCATATCCGCTTCTATGCGGGATATCCGTTAAGGACATCCACCGGTTTAAAACTCGGCACGTTCTGCATTATTGACAGTGAACCGCGCGAGTTCAGCGCGGAAGATGCGGAAACGCTTCTGGAAATGGGCCAGATGGTTGAGGAAGAACTGCATGCAATGGCGCAGGCAACGACTGACGAATTAACCTTTATCTCCAATCGGAGAGGCTTTACGGCGATTGCCACTCACGTGCTTGCAATTTGCCGGCGTATCGCGCGGCCTGTCACGTTGCTGATGTTCGATCTCGATGACTTCAAACGGATTAATGATCAGTTCGGTCATCAGGCCGGCGACAAGGCTCTGGTTTATTTTGCGACCTTACTCCTAAAGACTTTCAGAGACGCCGAAGTGGTTGCCCGCCTGGGTGGCGATGAGTTCTGCGTGCTGTGCACCAATCTGCAAGCGCGCGATATGTCGATTGCGCTCGAGCGATTGCAGGCGCAAGTTGACGACTGGAACGCGTCTGTCGATCAGCACGGCACGCTGCGCTTCAGTGTCGGTACGACCATGCTCAATGAGCAACGTGATGCGACGGTGGATGACCTCATTCACGAGGCAGATCAGGGCATGTATACCGACAAACACAGCCGGAAAGAGGAGGCCGTCTAAGCCGACGCGGCCGCGCTTATGTTTAATTGCCGGTGCGCCTGACTGGCGGTAAGGTGAGTGTATGACTATACGCTCTGTTTTGGTCGCGGCTGCAGCACTGGCCGCCACAACGCTGTTTACGAACAGCCCCGCGCGGGCGGAACTCCTGTGCGACTGCACGCAGGTGGTCGATTCCTGTTCTGCAGGCGTGAGCCTGAACGGCACCCGGGTCAACATTGAGAGCAGCAATGACAGCTGCTCACGCGTGGACTACCTGATCGAAGGGCAACCCTTTACCGCGCTCATCGTGGGTGGCTCTGATGAGTTGCGCTGGCCCGGTCAGCCGATTCGTGACGCCGCGATTGTCGTTGAGAATTGCCGGGTCTGTGCCGAAACCGGCGCCGAGGAAGTCTCACCGTTTGCGGCAGCCGACGACAGCGAGACCGGGGACGATGACGAGTCGGCCGACGACTCTGCCGATGACAGCCTGCGCTCGCTGATCAAAATCATGCCGCAATACCCGCGCCGCGCATGGATGCAAAAGATGGAAGGCGACGTGCTGGTGGAGTTTTCGGTCAACCAGCAGGGCGTCGTGCAAAACATCAAGGTCATCAGCTCAAGCAATCGCATCTTCGACGTGCCGACGCTGGATGCCGTGTCACGCTTCCGTTACGAGCCGGCTGAAGAAAACGGCCAGCCGACAGTCACCACCGGCGTCCGTGAACGTTTCTATTTTCGCTTGCAGGGCACGGCCGGTCAGCCAAGTGTGACATCGGCTGCGGGCTGACCCGCTAACCGCTACACTGCGCCCTCAATTCTGCGGGGCGCTTCATGAACGAGTCATCAACCACACCCACCGCGGGCTGGAAAAACTTTGGCCACGTGTTCCGGGAATCGGTTGGGCTAATCGGTTTCTGGATGACGCTGCGCTATCTGCTGATCTGGCTGCTGTCGTACAAGCCGTTCGCGGACAACAGTTTCGACCGGCGTCATGGTACTGATACTTCAGGCCTGGTGCCGACGCGGGATCTCGATATCGATGATGACGCCACGAAATGGCAGTCCAACCTGTATCTCGGCTCACCCGCGCGCGTCACACGCTACATCATCGACACGCTGGATATCGACCCGGCTGACTTCACCTTTGTTGACTATGGTTCGGGCAAGGGCAGGGCTTTGTTTGTTGCGGCGGAACAGCCGTTCAAAAAAGTGGTGGGCGTGGAGATTTCGGCGCAGCTGCATCGCGTTGCTGAAAACAATC
Organism: Gammaproteobacteria bacterium; assembly: GCA_013001905.1. Classification (GTDB taxonomy): domain Bacteria; phylum Pseudomonadota; class Gammaproteobacteria; order Steroidobacterales. The sequence goes on from JABDLC010000087.1 coordinate 3,220, forward strand.
TGATCCGCTACGTCGGCGAACCTCTGCGCAGCGACATCGAGCTTTGGTGTGGCAACGCGCTCGACTATCCGCTGCCCGAAGGTGATCTCGTGTTACACATGTATCACCCGTTCGGGCCGGATGTGCTCGGCCTCATGCTGCAGAAAATCAAAACGGAAGCAGGGGAGAAGCCGCGCCGGATACTGGTGCCTTATCTGTTCTCAATTGGCGTGGCGAAAATGGTATTTCGCGAGCACCCGGACTTCGTGCGGGTGCGCGACGAGCTGTGCGTCAACAACCTGTACCGCTGGACGCTTTACGAGCTCAGGGCGTAAACGGATTTCTGCGTGGCGCGCTGCCAGCGGCTTTTTCCGCATCCTTTTTGGCTGCTTTTTCTTTCATCTTCGCCGCCGCTTTATCGCGCGCTTCCTGCTTAAGCGCCTGATATTTTTGCTGCTGCTCATCCGTCAGAAGCGCATAGGCATTCGCCTGCAGTTCCGCGAGCAGCACGACCATTTCACCCGCCGATACCGATGCCTCGAGACTCACGGCGCTGATGAGGTTGTTGTAGTCGTTGCTGCCGGGCGTCGCCATAACCAGCGCTTCACGACCCTGCTGCCCGCGTTTGATCACTTCACGTACACGCGGTTCGTAGATGGCAAACAGCGAGCCCATTTCCTGACGTTGTGTATCGCTTAAATCCAGTTTGTCGAGACGTTCGCGCATCTCATTCATATCGCCGTGCTTGCCGTGCTTGCAGGCCTTGCCATGATGACTGCACGCTTGGCCGTCGACATTGCTATGATGCGGGCACGCGCCATGTGCTTGATGTTCGCCGGCCATCGGGGAGGCGGACAGCAGCAGAGCGCACAGTGCGAAAACGGGTTTCAGGGTCGCGGTATTCATACCTGCCACTATAACCAGCGGAACATGCAGTGAAAAGACAACTGGCGCAGACGATTGCCCTTGAAAAATGACAACTCGCTGGCCTGGCAATCGCTGGCCCTGTGGCGCGGCGATCGCTGCCTGCAAATCAACCTGAACGGCAGTTTGTCGGCGGGGCAGGCCATCACACTGCGCGGGCCCAACGGTTGCGGCAAGACGACGCTGATACGCACCCTGTGTGGCCTCAGTGAAACCACGGAAGGCGAAGTGCTCTGGAACGGCACACCGATCCGCGGTCAGCGCTCCGTGTTTTACGCAGCGTTGGCATACGGTGGCCACCGTGCCGGCAGTAAAGACGAACTGACCGCGCGCGAAAATCTGCGCTTCGCTGCGGAGTTTGCCGGCACCGACGGCGAACTCGACACACTGATCCCGGCGCTCGCCTTATCGGTGTGTGCTGATTTGCCGGTCGGCAGTCTGTCCGCCGGGCAACGTCGCCGCGTGACGCTGGCGCGGGTGCTCGGATCCGGCAAGCCGCTGTGGGTACTCGATGAGCCGTTCACCAATCTCGACAAAGCCGGCAGGCACTGGCTCGCACAGCGCTTCAACGCGCACCTGTCCGCGGGCGGTATGTTGCTGATTGCTGCCCATCAGGACACGGGCATCGACCCGGCACGGGAACAGATCATCGAGTTGTCGGGTGAACCCGCGCGTGCAGAACTGACGGCGGGAGCGCGCGCGTCGTGAGAAGCTTTTTACTGGTCATGCAGCACGATCTGGCGCTGGCGGTGCGACGCTGGTCCGATCTGATCCAGCCGATCATTTTCTTCACCATAGTCTGCACGTTGTTTCCGCTGGCCATCGGGCAGGATAAAGAGTTGCTGCGCGCCGTCGGCCCGGGTGCCGTCTGGGTCGCGGCGCTGCTCGCCACGCTGCTGTCGCTGAACACGTTATTCAGGGAAGATTTTGAGGACGGCACACTGGAGCAGCTGGCACTCAGCCCCAGCCCGCTCAGCGTGGTGCTGCTTGCCAAAACCACTGCGCACTGGCTGGTCGCTGAACTGCCCCTGGTGCTGCTAGCACCATTGCTCGCGATCGGCTTCGATCTGCCGGGAGAAGGGCTGCGGGCGTTGCTGCTGACCTTGCTGGTCGGCACCCCCACACTCAGCCTGCTGGGCGCGGTCGGCGCCGCCCTGACCGCCGGATTGCGCAGCGCGAGCGGCCTGCTGGCCGTGCTGATACTGCCGCTGACGGTCCCGGTGCTGATTTTCGGCGCCCGTTCGGTCGATCTCGCGATCCAAGGCCAGAACATCGACGGACCGCTGCTGCTGCTCGGCGGCATCACCGTATTGGCGCTGTCGCTCACCCCGTTGGCGACCGCCGCAGCGGTGCGCGTGAGTTTAGACTGAAGTAAACTAGACGGCCTGATCAGGATAGCGTGATAGCGCTGTCATTTAGGCGCTGTAACTTAGGCAAGGAGCACCTGACCGCACATGTGGAATTGGTTCTACAAACTCGGCTCGCCGCCGCACTTCTACCGCATCGCCGGTCGGCTGGAGCCGTGGATCATGGGCATCGCCGTCCTGTTGCTGGCGGTGGGCTCGTATGGCGGCCTGTTTGTCGCGCCGCCCGATTACCTGCAGGGCGAGGGCTTCCGCATCATCTACGTGCACGTGCCCAGTGCCTTCATGTCGATGTTTGCTTACGCGGTGATGGCCGTCGCGTCGGCCATTGGTCTGATCTGGCGGATGAAGCTGGCCTTCTGTGTCGCGGCTGCAGCGGCGCCCGCCGGGGCCGCCCTGACGTTCCTGGCGCTTGCGACGGGCGCCATCTGGGGGCAGCCGATGTGGGGCACCTGGTGGGAATGGGACCCGCGCCTGACCTCGGAACTCGTGCTGCTGTTTCTGTTCATAGGTTATATGCTGCTGCGCCGGGCGATGCCGGATGCCGGCAAAGCAGATCGGGCCAGCGGCATTCTCGCGATTGTCGGGGTCGTGAACCTGCCGATCATTCATTACTCGGTGGAGTGGTGGAATTCGATCCACCAGGGCCCCAGTCTGATTAAGCTGGAAGCGCCGTCCATTGCGGGTGACATGCTGTGGCCGCTTTTGATGATGATCCTGGCGTACAACCTGCTGTTCGTCGCGCTGCTGTTTACCAGCGTCCGCACACAGATTCTGAAGCGTGAATCAAATGCTAAGTGGGTCAGTGATTTACTGACTTAGTTTAATGAGGTTTAGAGATGGCTGAATTCTTTGATATGGGCGGTTACGCCCGCTACGTCTGGAGCGCATGGGGCATCAGCGCCGTTGTGCTGCTGGGGACCGTGATTGCGGTCCGGGCCAGCCTGCGCACCACCCGTGAGCAACTGCGCTCACGCCTGCAAAGCCGCGCCGGCGCGGAGGCACGATCATGACGCCCCGTGGACAACGATTGGCCGGTGTGGCCGCTGTATTGGCCGGTGTCGCCATTGCCGCTGTGCTGGTGCTGCAGGCCCTGCAGGAAAACATCACCTATTTTTTCAGCCCTGAAAGCGTCGCCGCCGGTGAAGTTCAGCCCGGGCAGCCGTTCCGGCTGGGCGGTCTGGTGAAAGACGGCAGTTTCACGCGCGCTCCCGGCAGCCTCGAAGCGCTGTTTGTCGTCACCGACAACACCGGTTCCGAGGTCACGGTGTCGTACACCGGTGTTCTGCCGGACTTGTTTAAGGAAGGTCAGGGCATGGTGGCCAACGGCCAGCTGAATCAGGCCGGCATCTTTCTGGCGGATGAAGTGCTCGCTAAACACGATGAGAACTACATGAGCCCGGAAGTCGCCAAGATGCTTGAAGAGCAGGGCCATCCGGTCAAACCGAACCAGACCACATCACTGGTGCAGGAGTAGCTCGCCGCCATGGCCGCCGAAATAGGGCAGATGTGCCTCATCATCGCGCTCGGCCTGGCTGTTCTGCAGTTTGTGCTGCCGCTCATCGGCGCCCAGATCGGCAGTCGGGGGCTGATGGCAACGGCACGACCGACGGCGCACGGTCAGTTCCTGTTTCTGCTGTTCGCCTTTGTCATTCTGACCAAAGCGTTCGTGGATGACGACTTCTCGGTTCTCTACGTCGCCAACAACTCCAACTCTGAATTACCACTACCGTTTAAGTTCGCAGCGGTGTGGGGCGCACATGAGGGCTCGCTGCTGCTGTGGGCACTGGTGCTCGGCGGCTGGACAAGTGCGGTCGCCTTATTCAGCCGCAGCCTGCCCATCGACATGGTCGCGCGCGTGCTCGGCGTGATGGGCAGTATTGCCGTCGGCTTTACCTCGTTCATCCTGTTCACCTCGAATCCGTTTGAGCGCATCTTTCCGATGCCGATGGACGGCGCTGACCTCAATCCGTTGCTGCAGGATTTCGCACTGATTATTCACCCGCCGATGCTCTACATGGGCTACGTCGGGTTCTCGGTCGCATTCGGCTTTGCCATCGCGGCCATGCTGTCTGGCAATCTCAATCAGCAGTGGGCGCGCTGGACGCGGCCGTGGACCACCATCGCCTGGATGTTCCAGACCGTCGGTATCGCGCTCGGCAGCTGGTGGGCGTATTACGAGCTCGGCTGGGGTGGCTGGTGGTTCTGGGATCCGGTGGAAAACGCGGCGTTCATGCCGTGGCTCGCGGGCACGGCGCTGATCCATTCACTCGCGGTCACTGAGAAGCGCGGCATCTTCAAGAGCTCGACGTTGCTGCTGGCGATTGCCACGTTCTCGCTGAGTTTGCTGGGCACCTTCCTGGTGCGCTCCGGTGTGCTGGTATCGGTGCACGCGTTCGCATCGGACCCGGCCCGCGGTTTGTTCATCCTGATATTTCTCGCCATTGTGGTCGGCGTGTCGTTATCGCTGTACGCATGGCGCGCCAGTTCGCTGGAAACCAACGTCGGCTTTAAACCGGTCTCGCGGGAAACCTTTTTACTGCTCAACAACATCCTGCTGGTGATTGCGACCGGTGTCATTCTGGTGGGCACACTCGGCCCGCTTGTATTCGGCGCGCTCGACCTCGGCTCGATCTCAGTGGGGCCGGAGTATTTTGAAATTGTGTTCCTGCTGCCGATGCTGCCGCTGGTATTGTTAGTCGGCGTGGGTATGCACACGACCTGGCGCAGCAGTGAGCCGTCGGCACTCTACCGGCAACTGCGCTGGCCGGCACTGATTTCGCTCGTGCTCGGCATCGCAGTACCGTGGGCCGTGTTCGGCGAACTGTCATTGCTCACCGGCCTCGGTATCGTGATCGGGTTCTGGACCGTAACGTCAGCGCTGCTGGAGCCGGCCAAACAAATCGCGGGCAAAGGCGCGCGTTTCAACCGCAGTGCGATTGCGATGCAGATGGCGCACCTCGGTCTCGGCCTGACCATCCTCGGCATTACCGTGACCTCATCGTTCAGTGTCGTGACCGACGAAGGCATGCGCCCGGGCGATACCAAAGATATCGGCGGGTACAGCTTTACCTTCGAAGGCACGCGCGATGTGGCCGGCCCGAACTACGAGGCGATTCAGGGCGTGTTCACGGTGAAGCGGGCAGGGGAGAAC
>JABDLC010000100.1 GCA_013001905.1 Gammaproteobacteria bacterium
CCGAGAACCCCGGGCTGATTTACTGCCGCGTTTCCGGCTACGGTCAGGACGGCCCCAACTCCAGCAAACTCGGCTTCGCGTCAGTCTGCGAGGGATACGGGGGCTTCCGCTACCTGAACGGCTTTCCCGATCGCCCGCCCGTGCGACCGAACCTGAGCATGGGCGACACCATGGCCGCCTTCCATGCGGTCATGGGCATATTGATGGCCTGTTTCCGTAAACAAAACGACCCTGAGCACAAGGGTCAGGTGATTGATGTCGCGATCTACGAAGCGGTGTTCAACATGATGGAATCGGTGGTCTCGGAATACGATCGCGGTGGCGAAATCCGTGAGTGCTCCGGTTCGACGCTGACCGGTATCGTGCCCACCAATACCTACCGCTGTTCCGACGGCAAAGACGTAATCATCGGCGCCAACGGTGATTCGATCTTCAAACGACTCTGCGTTGCGATGGGCAAACCCGACATGGGCGACGATCCCCGCTTCGCTGACAATGCAGGGCGCGTGGAGCATGAACCGGAGATCGATGCGGTGATTGCCGAGTGGATGCGCGGCATGACCGGTGATGAGGCGCTCGCGGTGCTGGAGGAAGCCGAGGTGCCGTCGGGCCCGATCTACAGTGTCGCCGACATGTTTGCGGACGAGCACTATCAGGCACGTGGTTTGTTTGAGACCGTTGAATCGAATGGCCAGCCGCTGAAAATACCCGCGATGGTTCCGAAACTGAGTGATACGCCGGGCGGCACCGCCTGGCCCGGCCCGCCGCTGGGCGCGCACACCGATGAAATACTCGGCGGTTTGCTCGGTATGAGCAGCGACCAGATTGCCGCGTTGAAGGACAGCGGCGCCATCTGATCGCGCGGGTTCTGTCTCGCAACGTGATTGCGGGATAGAATGGCAGGCTAGATGAACAGGTCGCCGGACAAGCTGCGGGTGGTCACGCCGCCACGCAAAGACGATTCACCCGTGCCGCTTGAGATGTTGCCCTATCTGATGAACAGGGTAACGAGCCGCGCCAACCAGTTGTGGGTCAAGACGCTGCGCGAGCACGGGCTCACGATCGGGCGCTGGCAGGTGCTGAGCGTGCTGTGGCGTTTCGACGGCAGCCGCATCGGCACGATCGCTGATTTAAGCGGCGGCGAGCAACCGGCGGTGAGCCGGGTCATCGACCAGATGGAGCGTGACGGGCTGGTCAGCAGACGGCCTTCTTTGCAGGACAGCCGTGCGGTTGAAGTATGGATTACCGGCCGCGGCCGCAGCATCTACGAAAACCTGTTGCCGGAGGCCGATGGCTTTGTGCAGGGCATGCTGCGTAACCTCGATAACGATGAAATCCGCCAGTTGTCGAAATTGCTGGAGCGCATCTTCAGTGACCTGCAATAAGCGCTGCTGCAACTGAGCCCACCCTATTCCATGAGTACTGAGTCTGTGCCCTCCCCGCTAGTTACCGATGTGATTGACACCGTCGTCGCGCGTGCGGGTTTGCAGGAAATTCCCGGCCCTGACAACGGCCCTTATCTGCCGCTGACCTTTAGCGACAACCCGGAGCAGTCGGCTGGTGCAGTGCGGTTGTGGAGCAGCAGCGGAGACAGCTCCCTCGATCGCATGGTGCATATGCGGCTGCTGACCGGGCCGGTCGATACCCAGCTGTTGTTTGTATTCGGCCGGGCTGATTCGACGATGCCGCATATGCATCTGCAAACCGTGCAGTTCCCGCCGGACGGCTGCGTGTACAACGTGGACCTGCTGCCACGTCTGGACCCGGTGACCCATCCGAACTGGTTTACCCGCGTATACACCGGCCTGCGCCGGCCCTACAAAGCCGCCACCGGTGACGCTGGTAATTCCTGCGCTCAGGCGCCGGCGAACCCGGCGCTGGCGTTCTATATGTCGCCCTACGGCATTGCCAGTGCACGGACCGATACCACTGAACTGGAGCACGTCAGCCCGCAGTTGCTGGCCTATATTGACCACTATCTGGCGCTGGCCGAAGAAAAATGGCCGGTCCCCGACGGGGTCGATACGATTGGCCGCGACCGGCAGTACCTGCAATTGTTTTTCGCCGATGAACTGGATCCGCGCGCCTGGCACGGCGTTTATAAGGTCATCGGCGAGGCGCGGGGTAAGGTCGTCAAGCAGTTACTGCAAACGCCACTGCGCTAATAAAATTTGTAGAAAAATTCCATAAATAACTAATAAATAGGGTATTAATTGATGAAGATCGCCATCGTAGGCGCCGCCTACACAGGCCTGGCAGCCGCTGCCAAGCTGCGCGCCGAAGGTCACGAAATCAGCGTCACGACCACGCGCGAGAACCGCGCCGCCGAGCTCAGTGAGGTGGCCGACCGGGTCGTCATCATGAAAGGCAGCGACCGCGACAAAATGCAGGAACTGATCGCCGGCCAGGATGTGGTGTTGCTCACCATGGCGGGCGGTATGGTCGAACGCGATGGCAAGTACGTCATGGACCTTGATTTGTACCGCGACGCCTACGTCGGCACTGCCGAATCGCTGGCGGAGGTCATCGATACCGCGCCCACGGTAAAGCAGATTATTTTTACCGGCTCGTGGAGTGCCTACGGTAATGCCGGCGGCGCTGATATCGTCGACGAGGACACCCCGGCGACACCGGCGTCACCGTTCGCGCAGGTGTATATCGATACCGAGAAACTGCTGTTCGGCATCGAGACCGACGACCGTCACGTGTGCGTGTACCGCACCGGCACCATATACGGCCCGCAGGTCGGCTTCGTGCCGCGTGGCCTTGAGGACCAGACGTTGCCGATGGCAGGCCAAAGCGTTCCCTTCGACGGCGGTGCGCCCGCCGCGATTGTTCATCGTGACGACGTCGTCAACGCGCTGAAATTCGGCATCGAGAATCGTTTGTCAGGCATTTACAACCTGATTAATGACGTGACGGACACGAAAGAAGCATTCTTCGGCCGCATGACGGCGGCGGCCGGTGTGGAGCCTATCAACTGGGTTGCACCGGGCAGCGGCCCCAAAAGCCTCTCCAATGCGAAGATCAAAACGGCCGGCTTTAGCTTCGGTGACCCGCTGGCTGAACGTGACGGCCAGAGCTTCCTGTAAACCGCAGCCCGGCCTATACCACATCACATGGCGATCAAGCGTTTCGACGGTAAGCCCGGCACCACGGTCACGGTCTCGTATGACTCTGCGATACTGGCGGACAACCCGTTGGGAGATCCGGCGGAACGGGCCTTTCAGGTCTGGCTGCCACCGGGCTACGACCAGGGTCAGGGGCACAATCGCGGCAAGCGTTTCCCGGTGCTATTCGACCTTGTCGGGTTTACCGGTGCCGGCCCGGCACACACCGGTTGGCGCGGTTTCGATGAGAACGTACCGGAACGCGCGGCACGGTTAGTCCATCAGCACAAAATGACCGGCTGCATCATCGTGTTTCCGGATTGCTTCACGGCGCTTGGCGGTAACCAGTACGTCAACTCGAGCGCTATCGGCGACTACGCGGATTATCTGACGCGCGAACTGATCCCGTTTATTGATCGCGAATTTCGCACGCTGCCCGAGCGCGAGCACCGTGGTTGTTTCGGCAAGTCCTCCGGGGGCTATGGTGCCCTCGTACACGGGATGCGCTACAGCAAATACTGGGGCGCGATCGCGAGTCATTCCGGCGATGCGTATTTCGATTTTATTTACCGTTCCGACTGGCCTAATACGCTGACGCAACTGGCGCGGCACCGGCAGGAGCGCCAGCGCGCCGGTGTCTGGGAATTGCCGGCCGGTGATCGCAGTGAAGGGCTCGATGACGGCCGGATCGCGGCATTCCTGAAGTATGCATGGAAACGCGAGCGGCTCAATCATCAGGAAATGCACTGCCTGATGAACCTTGCGATGGCGGCAACCTATGACCCTGATCCGACCGCGCCCAATGGCTTCCGGGTGCCCTTCGATCTGGAAACCGGCGAACTGCTGCCCAAACGCTGGCGCAACTGGCTGAAACACGACCCTGCCCTGATGGTGAAACGCTTCGGCCGCAATCTGGGCAAACTGCGTGGCGTCTACATCGACTGCGGCTGGCGTGACCAGTACCACATTCATTACGGCAGCCGGATGATCGCCGCCGAGTTGGCTGCTCAGGGCATCGCGCATCGCTACGAGGAATTCGACGGTACGCATTCCGGCGTTGATCACCGCATGGACGTCAGCCTGCCCTTTCTGGTCAAAGCGTTACGCGCGTAATCGTTAGCTTATGTAAAATTGCACGATTCTCGCGGGTTCCGCTCTGTGCCTGCGAAATGGGAGCGCTGTCACACAAGCGTTTCGGACGACTCGCCATAATCCTCTTATGTCCAAGAGCACAAAGAAGAACGAGGTCTTTGGCGATTACGCTGCCTTCCTGAATGCGCTCCTGCCGCAGGCGCAGGGGTTTTTGTTTCACGACCGGCACGGACACCTGTTCTGGCATGACAAAGCACCGGACACGAGCGAGCTCAATGATGAATTTCATAAAACGCTGAACCGCATTCTCAGTACCGGCGATTTGCCGGGCGAGACCGCGCGGATTCCGTTGCGCGATAACGTTGCGTACCTCGTCCGCCTGGCCAGCGACACCGGCAAAACACTCGGCGTACTGACCGCCCTCGTGGAACGCGATGTCGCCAAGATGCCGCACAAATTCTGTTCCGACCTTTTAAAACCAGCGTGTCGCAGCATGGAGCGAGAGCTGAGTCTGCGCGTGCATCTGCTGGATGCCAACAAACGTATTAATGCAGAAGTCGAACAACAGCGTTTTCTGGGTGAAATCAGCGATGTGGCGTCGTCCGGCGAGCCGTCGGAGGAATCGCTGCAGATGATCCTGCAGCGCACGACGGATCAGCTGAACCTTGAGGGTGCGTACTTATACCTGCCCGGCCACAATCTCGAATTCAGCGCCGGCAGCGGCGCGGATGATCGGCAGGCTGCTGAACTGATGATCGAAAGCTGGCAGGACCTGATTGATGAGTCCGGCGCGCACCCTGCTCAGGCGCTGCAAAGCCGGCGGACGCTGGAACCCGGCGAACGTATCCGCTGCTGGCCGGTGTTCTCTAACGGTACAAGCTTGTCGGGGGCGTTCGTACTTGCGCGAGCCGCTGATCAAA
>JABDLC010000135.1 GCA_013001905.1 Gammaproteobacteria bacterium
GACTGTGGAAGCCAACGCCGGCATTACGACGGGTAATTCCGGCGTGGCGGTGGGCGACATCGACAACGACGGCTGGCCGGATATTTTTCTGAGCGGCAGCGGTTTCTTCGGCAGTACCCGACCGCAGTCGCAGACCGTGCTGCTGCACAATCAGGGGCCCGATGAAAACGGCGTCGTGAGTTTCGTCGACATTGCACCCAGTGCCAATGTGCCGGGCGACGGCACTGCTTTGTCAGCCGCGTTCGGCGACATCAACAACGACGGTTTCGTCGATCTGTTTGTGACCGCTCAGGGGCACCTTGGCTTCCGTTCACCGGCCGAGCAGCATGTTGACAAGCTGTACCTGAACAACGGTGACCTGACCTTCACCGACATCACGGTGTCAGCCGGCGTCGACGGTGACGAAGGATCGTGTGTGACCACCTTCAGCCACTTTAATGATGACGGCTTTATCGACCTGTTCGTGGGTGTTTGTAACGAAGTCCAGTTCCGGCCGACGCCCTGGTACGTCTACGTCAACAACGGCGACAACACCTTCACCGACGTGGCGCCCACGACCCAGCTGGACCTGCCGGGCTACTGGATGTCGTCGGCCTTCGGTGACATCGACAATGACGGCGACTTCGACATCTTCTCGACCAATCTGGGCGGCAGCGCGCTGCACAAGTTGTGGCGCAATAACGGTGACGGCACCTACGTGAGCATCGCCTCCGATGAAATGGCCAACAACTTCTGGGCCTGGGGCGCGACCTTTGCCGATTTCGATAACGACGGCTTTCAGGACCTGTTCTATGGCGGTGAAGCGTCAGCGCCGTTTGGCCGGGGCGGTGAGGGATACTTGTTCTGGAACAATGGCGACAGCCGTTTCACGCTGGATCAGGAAGCCTGGCAGCCGGCGCTGGAAGGCAAACCCGGCGGCGCTAATCTGGCGAACAAGGGAGCGACCGGTCTCGGCAAGGCCGATTATGACGGCGATGGCTTTGTTGATCTGCTGGTAATGACCGCCGAAGTGTTCCGGGAAGGTGAGACCGTCGATGTGGGCGCGGTTCTGCTGCGCAACGAAGGGAATGGCAACAACTCGGTTACGATCAGTCTCGAAGGTGACAGCGATCACCCGACGGCGCCGAGTAATCGCATGGCGATCGGCGCACGTATCGAAATCGTCGACAACAACGGCATGTTTCAGGCGCGGGAAATCTGGGCCGGCAGCAGCTTCGTCAGTTCGGAATCGCAGTGGCCGGTCTTCGGCCTCGGCACCGGGGTCAGCGCCGATGCCACGGTCTACTGGCCGTCAGGCCGCGCGGAAATGTTCACCGGTCTGAACGAGGGCCGGCGTCATCATCTCGTTGAGGGCACCGGCACTACCCTCTAGTAAAATCGGGCTCTAGCGAAAGCGCGTGATGGTGCGGTCGCGCGCGGCGAGATCCAGGTAGGTTGCGCGCATCTCGTTGCGCCATGCGCTGACCGCGGGATCATTGCGCCGGTCATTTTGTTCTGCCGGGTCAACCGTCAGGTTGTAAAGATCACGCCACTCGATGTCGGCCAGCGGATCATTCAGGCTGGACACGACCGTCAGCTTCCACAGATCACCCGCAGGGCCACGCTGGTATAACGCGCGGTCGATGCGATAGGCGTTATCGGCCGCGGATGCCGGGCTGCCCTGCACGATCAGTTGTTCCCGCAATGGCTTGTTGTCCGGACGCTCACCGGTCAGCTCGGGCAGCAGGCTTTTGCTGTCATTGGCCTGACCTGCGGGGCGGGGCAAGCCCAGCAAAGCATAAAAGGTTGCCGCGAGATCGTGCAGGCCCAGCATTTCACCGCTGACACGGCCGGGCTGAACGGGGGAAGCTGACGTGCCGTCGCCCCAGCGCGCAATCAACGGCACGCGATGACCCGCTTCGTATATCTCGCCTTTGTAGCCGCGCAACGCTAAATCATTGTCGCGCCCCTGCGGAGCACGATCCGCTTCTTTGCCATGAATGGTCGGCCCGTTGTCGCTGGAAAACACAATGAGCGTGTTGTTGAGCTGCCCGGTTTGTTCCAACTTGTCGACCAGCGCACCGAGCATTAAATCTATCTCACTGATCAACGCCTGATGCTTGAGACCTTCCGGGCCGGTGGCTAATGCGATCCCGTCAGGCGCAGGTTCATCATCACGGTCGTGCGCCGGATTAAAAAATTCGGGTGGCGTGTAGGGCGTGTGCATCTGCGGTGGTGCAAAATAAAGAAAGAACGGTTCCGGATAGCCGGGTGAGTCGTTCGTCGCGAGAGCCCGATCAATAAATTGCAGTGCTTTGCGTGTCAGTATCGAACCGGTCTTGCGACTGTCGTAGTTGTCGATCACGAGGCCGCCGCCGCCAATGCCGCCGCCTTTCGGTGCCGCCGACCAGGGCTGGATGTCGGCGCGCAGATGCTCGCGTGCCTCCGCGTCTGAAGCGAAAGGCTCGTAGCCGCCGCTGTCCGCGTTGTAGCGCACCAGCCGGTCGTTCTCAAAATAGGCGTAGGGCGGGGCACTGAGCCCGCCCGGCAGCGTAAAGGAGTAGTCGAAGCCGAATTGTGTCGGGCCGCGATCGAAGGCGCGGGCAAAGTCAACGTCATCCGGGTTGCGGGTGTAGCCATTGCCGACGTCCTCACGCTCGTGAAACGCGGCACCGTTATGCATCTTGCCGACAAAGCCGGTCTGGTAACCCGCGCCGCTGAAGATATGGCCGAGTGTTTGCTGGCCGGGCACGATCATCGTTTCCGGGTGGTACGAATCCCAGACGCCCGTTGACTGATGGCCGCGGTAGGGATGATTGCCGGTCAGTATGGAATAGCGTGACGGTGAACAGACGGCTGCCGGCGAGTGCGCCCGGTCAAAGCGGATGCCGCTGGCGGCCAGCGCATCCAGATTCGGTGTGGGTACCGGTGCGTTGTCGTTGTAGGCGCCGACCTGGCCCATGCCGAGATCATCGACAATCATCACAATAACGTTCGGGTAGCCGATGCGAACGGTGGCGGGATCTGCCGTGTCGTTGCCTGCGACCCGGTAACTGAAATACTCGTTACCCGCGAACTTGTATTTCGGCTGGTAGGAAAAACTGCCGTCGGCATCGAATTTCAGCGTGCCCCAGCGGGGCGGATCGACGAGTTCTGCGGTTGCGTCGTCTGCGGCATCATCGTTGGCGAGCACGCCCGGCGCGGCGACGGTGAGCGTCATGCCCGCCGCGATGCTGTAATGATCGTGATGGCTCCGGTCGCCGCCGGAACTGTCGGCAGCGGAATCCTGCGGGGCAGAACCGCAGCCGGAAATAAAGGCGATGCCGGCTGCTGCCAGCAACGTGCAAAAACGAGGGTAGCGCATACGCGATATGATCAGCGGTCGGGCTAATGAAGTCAAAAACAACACTTCCGCGTGAGGTTTCACATCATGACGACAAAAACGGGGCATTGTTTATGCGGGGCAGTCAGCTTCA
>JABDLC010000136.1 GCA_013001905.1 Gammaproteobacteria bacterium
CGTAAAGTCGATATCACCGCCAACACCGTCTTCAATCGTGACGATGGCGTAGTTGGTGCCGTTCGCCAGATCGTTCGACTGATCAAGGTAATAAGAAACGGATGCAGCCTTGGCGGGCGTTGCGAAGAAAGCCGCGATGACCAGAATTACTGGTAACCCAATTCGTTGGAATGTCATGATGTGGTCCCCTCGACACACAGATCAGTGGTTCTGCTTTTTATAAACCGGCTTCGAAAAACCGGAACTTGTAAGGACAGAGTGTACAGCATTTGGCGCCCGTCGATACCCCCATTTGAGTGATTCTGCTGCACCGCCAAGAAAGAATCAGCCGACTAGGATTATGGTAAACGCGCGTTGTCGGTGCGCGCTGTTGCTGCGCAGAGCAACCGCCGCACCATCTAAACCGGGTGCACAAAAAAGCCCCGCATTGCGGGGCTTTTTCGATGATCACGTTGTGCCTTCTGCTCAGGCGCGCTTTCTGCGGCCCAGACCCGCCAGCATCATCAGGCCGGAACCCATCAGCCAGACGGCTGCCGGCACGGGTACCAGCGTTGCCGTCAGCGACTGAATCTTGAAGCGATCAACCCTTCTGTTCTCCGGGTAAATGGCGCCGAATATCAGCGTATTGCCCTGCAGGTTTAACAGATCGATAGTCAGGGGACCGCTGCCTCGCGGATTCAGATCGTCATGCTTGGTGAAACCATACAGGCTTTCAAGCTGGCCGATCTCGATGCCCATCAGATCGTCGCCCGCAGGCAGATCGGCAACATTACCTACCCAGAACGACACGTCGCGGTCGTAGGTGCCGAAGGGGTCAATCACAACCTCGTTGAATTCGTACTGACCCTGGTCCATGCGGAACATGACCAGATCACTCTGACCGAAATTATCAAACTGATGCAGCGGGTTCTGGCCGTCGCAATAACTGATTGAGCCTTCACCGCGATTACATGCACCGAGGCCGGTCGAATACTGACCGAGGAACGCATCTTCCAGCGTGCCCGGGGGCTGTGGCAGACCGGTATCAGCCCAGGCTGTCGCCGTGACTGTTTCAGAAAACGGATTGGTGGTTTCCGTAAACGTACGAGTATTGCCGTAGTCCGTACCGGTGTTGGTGTCGGGGCTACCGCTAGACCGGAAATCCCATGTAACGCTGGAGTAAATCGGCGCTGCCTGAGCGGCAACACCAGACATCAGCAATGTGGCGGTCGCGATGATGCGAACCATGCTTTTGGCGGTGATCATAGTAAACCCTGTAGTTGTTAGTCTGGCTAGCAGTTGTGCTTCTTCTTTTGTGCTTTTGTTTATCGGTGACTACTGCTTTATAGGTACTTCTTTAGGCGTTAGGCAGTACGTCAGACTGTCGTGCACGTTGCGCCTGATCCCTTTCCCCCGCATTTCCGTTTAAGGCTGTAGCCCCGAAACAGAACAGGCGTCTTACCAGACTGACACCGCTGTCATCGCGGAGTCTTTGCAACCGAGACTCAGTATGTAAAGGGCTCTCAGCCGTGACAAGGCCGATTTGACATAAATTTACAACCCATCTGCGGTTTCGTTCTGCTCGTCTCGCGACTGCAGCATTGCTGTTGCTATGCAACACCGGCGACGGTTCTCCGGCCGACCGTTTTCTGCTTAAAATGCGAGCCCGCTGGTTTGATCGCCCCGAAGCATTACGCTGACGTATAGGAACGAGCGACATTGTGACCGCCCCTTAACCAACAAGCAGGAGTCTCGCGGCGTATGGAAACATTCGTAATCACCCTCTCGGCCAAACCGGGTGCAGAAGACAAAGTGGCCGATTTCTATGTCAGCCAGCAGGCCGAATACGATAACGCGGACGGGTTCATCAGCAGGCAACTCCTGAAAGCCAAGACCGGCACGATGCTGGAGGCGGTCAAACAGCGCTATACGGCCGAGGAACTCGCCAAGCATCCTGAGCAGGGCCACAGCCATGACGAACCTGCTACCCACTTCATTATTATTGAGCAGTGGGAAAGCGTGGACAAACGCATGGAATTCTCGCAGAGCCGTGACAAGGGGCCGGAACGCGAATTGTTCCCTAACCTGATGCCCGATCATACGCACGAGTTCTACACCGACATCACGCCGTGAAGCTGATGTCGTGAAATTGTTGAAGGGACTGCTGCCACCGCTGCTGTTGGCGGTTGCGGTGTTCGTGGCGGCTGAAGTTAGCTACCGGCTGTATGCACTCGGGCCGGCCGGCCTGAGTCCGCGCACGATGAACAGCATGTCAACGCTGCTGCAATCGGGGCTGGTGCGGCCGGCGTCACAGCACGAGGTCTGGTTCGAACTGCCGCCGAATCTCGACGCTACCTTTGCCGGTGCGCCGCTGCGCACCAATTCGGCAGGCCTCGTCGACCGGGAATACAGCACTGCGAAATCACCCGGCACCTTTCGCGTCGCGGTGCTTGGCAGCTCCTGGACGATGGCATCCGGGGTTGCGCCGGAGCACGCCTGGCACGCTGTCATGGAAGAGCACTACGCGACACACTACGAACAGCAATCGGGCACCGGGCAGCCACGCGTCGAATTTATTAATTTCGCGCTGGAGACCTACGGCCTGAGCGAGATCGCCGGCACGCTGCGCCACAAGGTGATGGCCTACGATCCGGACCTGATTCTGGTCAGCATTACGATGACAACCAACCTGTTCCGGCCACCTGCAGACGGCGAGTTATTTACGCCGCCCGATGTTCGGAAACCGTTTACGGAATCGCTGTTGCTCAGTGCACTCGCAGCTCAATTCAATTATCCGCTCTATCAAACGTACCGCCGGCCCGTCATTGCCGATGAACGGCGCGGTAAGGAACGCATTGCGCCAGCGCGGGAAAACTTTCTCCGCTCGATGCGGGAAATGCACGGCCTGGCGCAGAGCCGTGGCATCCCACTGATCGGGATCTGGCTCGGGCCCGTCGCGATGGAGCAATCGGTGCGCCGCTGGACCAAAGCGCTCAACGACGAGATCGGCATTCGCTTTTACGAGGGATCGACGCCGCTGCTCGATATGGAGCGGGAAATCACTTATGGCGAGACCCGGTTTCGCCCCGAATACCGCGTCAGCCGGTTTAATAACCATCCCAACGCTGCCGGCCACCGACTGATTGCGGACAAACTGCTGGCAGACCTGATCGCCGATGGTCACCTTCCGTCCTATTAAAACAGTTACTTACAAGTCTTTTATATTTTTTTTCGATAAAGGCTTTTCTAAATCCCTGAATTAAGTTAGATTCCGATTCAAGCTCATCGGCAACGGCAAAACGGATTTTGTCAGCGATTTTAGGATGCGATGGGCGGGCCGCGGCGCAAGGCCTCACTCAAGAAGGCCCGCGAAACAAGGATGTTTGCGAGGACATGGCCATGAATACAGGGCTTGGAAGACTTATTAAAGCAGGCGCTGCCGCCATTCTGGCAGTGACTTTCAGTACCGCCGCTATTGCCGGCACCAGCACAGAACAGCGCGTCATCAAGGCGATAGACGTACTGCATGATTTCACCGCAATCCCCGAACAGGGCATTCCCGGCAATCTGCTGGCGAACGCGCATGCAGTGGCGGTCGTACCGGGGCTGATCAAGGCCGGATTCGGTCTGGTCGGCCTCTACGGTAAAGGCGTCCTGATGCTGATTCAGCCGGACTGCGCCTGGATCAACCCGACCT
>JABDLC010000001.1 GCA_013001905.1 Gammaproteobacteria bacterium
GCATGTACGGCGTGCTCGAGCGGCAGTTCCGCAACTATTACAAGCGGGCCGCGCAGCGCAAGGGTTCGACCGGCGAGAACCTGATCCGGCTGCTTGAGTGCCGACTGGACAACGTCGTATACCGCATGGGCTATGCGTCGACGCGAGCCGAGGCGCGCCAGCTTGTGAGCCACAAGGCCATTACGGTCAACGGCACGGTTGTGAATATTCCGTCGTACCAGGTGGGCGCAGGCGATAACGTCAGCGTGCGCGAAGCGGCGACCAAGCAATCGCGTATCCAGAACGCGATGGAAATCTCGACGCAGATGGGTCTTCCCGACTGGGTCGAAGTTGACGAAAAGAAACTGTCGGGCGTGTTCCGCTCCGAACCGGAGCGCGAGGACGTGCTGCCCGACATCAACGAGAACCTGGTAGTAGAGCTCTACTCCAAGTAACGAACTTTATTGCATCCTTTTGCAGGAGAGGCAGCAGACCATGTCTGACATTAGTGATTTTCTTAAGCCGCGTACCGTCAAGCTGCAGTCGCAGACTGACAACCGCGCGCGCGTGGCCATCGAGCCCTTCGAGCGTGGTTTTGGTCACACGCTGGGTAATGCGCTGCGGCGCGTGTTGTTGTCGAGCATGCCCGGCTGTGCCGTGACGCAGGTCGACATCGACGGCGTGCTGCACGAGTACACCAGCATCGAAGGCGTGCAGGAAGACGTTGTCGAGATCCTGCTGAACCTCAAGCAGCTGGCGATTCGGATGCATTCGCGTGACCGCGCTGAGCTGGTGCTGCATAAGAGTGGCACCGGCCCCGTAACGGCAGCCGACATTCAGGGCGACCACGACATCGAAGTGGTCAACCCGGATCTGGTCATTGCCAACCTGACCGACGGCGAGCTCAAGATGAACCTCGTGGTTGAGAAAGGTCGCGGCTACCGCCCGGCCAAGCGCCAGGTGAACCTCGAAGAGCACACCGGCCGCATCGGCGAGCTGGACCTCGACGCGTCGTTCACCCCCGTGCTGCGAGTCAGCTACACGGTGGAGTCAGCGCGTGTGGAACAGCGCACCAATCTCGACAAACTGCTCATCGACATCGAGACTAACGGCACGATTGATTCAGAAGAAGCAATCCGCCGTGCCGGCAGCATCCTCAAAGATCAGCTGGACGTGTTCGTTGACCTGCAGGGTCAGGACGAATCACAGGCTGCCGCTGCCGAATCTCAGGTTGATCCGGTGCTGATGCGTCCGGTCGACGAACTCGAACTCACTGTCCGTTCGGCCAACTGCCTCAAAGCAGAAAACATCAACTACATCGGTGACCTGATTCAGCGCACCGAAGTTGAACTGCTGCGCACGCCGAACCTCGGTAAGAAATCACTCACAGAAATCAAAGAAGTGCTGGAGAGCCACGGGTTGGCTCTGGGCATGCGCGTTGAAAACTGGCCGCCTGCAAGTCTGGCCAACGACGACGTTGCTGCTTAAGTACTTTGCGTAAGCACTTTTAGAGACGGTAAAGAACCATGCGACATCAGAAAGCCGGTCGTACCCTCGGGCGCAAGAGCAGCCATCGCAAAGCCATGTATCGCAACATGTCTGCGTCGCTGATCGCGCACGAGACCATCAAGACCACGCTGCCGAAGGCCAAAGAACTGCGCCGCGTCATTGAGCCGCTTATTACGCTCGCCAAAGAAGACAGCGTGGCCAACCGCCGCCTGGCTTTCTCGCGTGTGCGTGACAAAGCGGCTGTCGGTAAGCTGTTCACCGAACTGGGCCCGCGCTTCAAAGCACGCCCGGGCGGCTACCTGCGTATCCTTAAAGCCGGCTTCCGTCGCGGCGACTCGGCCCCGATGGCAATCGTGCAGCTGCTCGATCAGCCGGAACCGGAAGTGGTTGAGGCAGCTGCTGACGAGTAAGCCAGCTGTTTTAGAACGATTCAAAAAAGCCCGCTCCTGCAGCGGGTTTTTTTATGCGCGGAGAACAATAGCGAGGCGTACATGAAAACGGATGGGTTCGAAGGTCCGTGTAAAATGTTCAAGGCAGGGGAATTCGATTACGGAGATCGACTGAATTTTTCAGCACAATTGCGAACGTAGATTAATCCGAGATGTTATCGGGCCAGCCATTATGTTAGAAAGCATTGCTGTTCGTGCCAGGCTGTTCGCAATGCTACAATTTCAACACAAGGTAGGGAGGAGACCACATGCGACCAACAACAATTCTAATATTGCTCTTATGTTTTTTCAGCGCCGCGCAGGCTGCTCCGCTCACATGGACTCTTGATGGTGTTACGTTTGATAATGGCACTCAGCTGCAAGGCCAATTCGACTATGATGCATCGACTAATACCTATTCCAATGTTCTTATACAGTCTGGTAACCCCATTTGGTATAGCGACTCTAAACTCCCCCCATTTACACTCGATAACACATTCGGGCCCGGCACTGCGACGGGTTTCGAGGCATGGACTCGGTATGATGGGTGTTGTGATAGTTATTTGTACATTTACCTTGACTCAGCTATGACCGATTCAGGCGGTGTTATTTCGATATTAACGACTTCATATGAAGCTCGATTTTATCCCGGTGGCGATGACTATCGTTACGTAACTGGGGGAACTATCTCAGCTGTGCCCATCCCTGCTGCCGCCTGGCTTTTCGGTTCGGCGCTGGCAGGTCTCGGTTGGCTGCGCCGCAGGCAGACTACCTGAGCAGCGCAATCTTCAGGCCTGGCTTTCCGGCTTCGTTGCGTCGCAATACGTTTGAGCGGTGCCAGACAGTACCGAATGTCATGTGTGGCATACTATTTCATGTTGCTTCCGAGCTCTCATAAACAAGAATATCCGCAGCTTTGGTAACAGGGGGATACACGCTATGAATCGCAAACTTATAGCCACGGCATCCTTGCTCACGGTGTCGGCAACGTTGAGCGGCGTGTCTAACGCTGCGCCGATTACCCTCAGCCTTAACGGCACACTCGACACAGGGTCGCTATCAATTCATCAGGATTTTATCAATGCGCCGTTCAGCGGTACGCTTGAGTTTGATCTCAGCACCCGGCAAATACAGTCCGGTAACAGCAACCCGTTTTATGAACTGACGTCGTGGAGTATTTTGGTAACGGGTGACAACAGTAATAGCCTGCTGCTGGAAAGCAGCGGCGAAGCGCTTGATGCCGGAGTTCTGACTTTGAGCACCTCAAGCGATATTGTGCAGTTAGAGATTGACGAGGACATCAATACGGGCGGCTCGACGAATCTCGACCGAACTTTGCGGCTGCAATTTGACCCTCAATTGAACATCACTGTCGATACAACGTTTGAAGATCTGGGCAATTTGCTGTTTCTGCCGCCCAGTTCACTACTGCAATTCTCAACCAGTCAGGTTCCAATGACGGTCGCAAGCGCAAACCTGAGCGTCGTGCCGATTCCCGCAGCCGTCTGGCTGTTCGGTTCGGCACTGGCAGGCCTGGGTTGGCTGCGCCGTAAGCAGGCCTCAAGCCGCTGACCGCGCAGCGTCAATTAAGAGAATAAATCGAACAATTCAATCGAAATAAACCATTTCTCTTAAGCGCTCCCGTTGGCTACTGTTATGAAGTAGGCCAATTAAAAGGTGGGAGCAGACCATGAACACACTTAAAACACGCCCGGGCATTGCCTGGGCGGCACTGCTGGCGCTCGTCACAGCGCCGCTGGCGTTCGCAGGCGGCCACACGGCCGACAACGCCACAATGGCGGAGATGAATAGCGACGCGGCGAAAGCCGGGCAGGCGCGCACCAATCAATTCTGGTGGCCTGATCAGCTCGATCTGTCGCCGCTGCGGGATCACGACCGCCGTTCCAATCCGCTGGGTGACGATTTCGATTACGCCGAGGCCTTCCAGGCGCTGGATCTCGATGCGGTGCAGAAAGACATCGACGCGGTGCTGACCGACTCGCAGGACTGGTGGCCGGCTGACTGGGGCAATTACGGCCCGTTCTTTATTCGGATGGCCTGGCACAGTGCCGGTACCTACCGCACGCTCGACGGCCGCGGTGGCGGTGACGGCGGGCAGATGCGTTTTGATCCGCTCAACAGCTGGCCCGACAACGGCAACCTCGACAAGGCTCGCCGTTTGCTCTGGCCCGTAAAACAAAAATACGGTGCCGCACTCTCGTGGGGTGACCTGATGATTCTGGCGGGCAATGTCGCACTGGACAACATGGGTTTCCAGACCTACGGCTTCGCCGGCGGTCGCACGGATGAGTGGGAGCCGGACCTCGTGTACTGGGGCCCTGAACTCGAGATGCTCGCCAGTGATCGCGAAAATAACGACGGCGAGTTGCAGCGGCCGCTCGGTGCGACGCACATGGGCCTCATCTATGTGAACCCGGAAGGCCCGAAGGGCAAACCCGACCCGCAAGGCTCCGCGAAAAACATCCGCACGGCATTCGGTCGCATGGCCATGAACGACGAAGAAACGGTCGCGTTGATCGCCGGTGGTCATACCTTCGGCAAGATGCACGGTGCGCGTGATCCCGGTGAGTGTGTCGGCCCGGAACCGGCCGCTGCGGGAACTGAAGAGCAGGGCTTCGGCTGGATGAACAAGTGCGGCAAGGGGCATTCGGAAGATGCGACCACGAGCGGCCTCGAAGGCGCCTGGACGCAGGCACCCACCACCTGGACGATTCTGTACCTGCAGAACCTACTCAATCTGGAGTGGCAGCAGACGCGCAGCCCGGCCGGTGCGATTCAGTGGATACCTGCCGACGATCAGGACTTCGCCCCGGTGCCCGATGCACATGTCGAAGGCAAACTGAATCCGCCGGTCATGACCACGGCCGATCTGGCGGTGAAAGTCGACCCGGCGTACCGCGCGATTGCCGAGCGTTTTCTGGCGAACCCCGACGAGTACCAGATGGCTTTCGCCAAAGCCTGGTACAAGCTGACTCATCGTGACATGGGCCCGCGTGCCCGCTACCTCGGTGATGCGTACCCGGCCGACGAACTGCTGTGGCAGGATCCGGTGCCCGCCGTCGACGGCAAGCCCATCAGTGATCGTGATGCGGGCAAGCTCAAAGCCGCGGTGCTGGACTCCGGTCTCAGCGTGCCGGAACTGGTGCGCACGGCCTGGGCGTCAGCCGCGAGCTTCCGCGCCAGCGACATGCGCGGCGGTGCCAACGGTGCACGCATTGCGCTCTCGCCGATGAAAGACTTTGCGGTGAACAAGCCGGCCGAGCTGGCGAATGTACTGGCCACGCTTGAAGGCATCCGCAGTGACTTCAACGAGAGCAGCAGCCGTGACGTGTCGCTCGCCGATCTTATCGTGCTCGCCGGTGCGGCCGCGATTGAGAAGGCAGCCGCGGATGCGGGTGTCGATGTGGAGGTGCCGTTTACTTTGGGTCGTGGTGACGCGACGCAGGCACAGACTGACGCACAGGGCTTCGCGTTGCTGGAGCTGCATGCGGATGCGTTCCGCAATTACTACAACGCGGACAAAGCTTACCGCTCACCGACCGAAATGCTCGTTGACCGTGCCGATCAGCTGGCGCTGACGGTGCCGGAGATGACGGCGCTGGTCGGTGGCCTGCGGGCGCTGAACGCGAATGCAGACGGTTCGACCAACGGTGTGTTCACCGACCGGCCCGGTGTGCTCAGCAATGACTTCTTCGTCAATCTGCTTAGCATGTCGACCCGCTGGGTGCCGATAGGTGACAACGGTCTGTACGAAGGCGTCAACCGGGCGACCGGTGAGGTGCTGTACACCGCGACACCGGTCGACCTGATCTTCGGCTCCAACTCTGAGCTGCGCACGGTGGCGGAGGTGTATGCCTACGACGACGCGCAGTCACGGTTTGTTGAAGACTTCGTGGATGCCTGGGTGAAAGTGATGCAGCTCGATCGCTTCGATCTGCGCCACGACCTCTGATCAGGGCGCGTTCATGATGCCGACTTTTGTTGCCGATGCCAGGATGATCTGGCCGGCAACATTGTCGGCCATCATGGTGTTGCTGTCGGCCTGCGCTACCACAGAGGGTGCGCCGCATTTTGTGGCGGACGTCTATCAGACGTCTCAGGCCGGTGACAACCTTCGCTTGATCGCGAGTGTCACGCCGACACAGCGGTCGACCTCGCCGGCGATTCGTCTTCGTCCTGATACGCAGTTTCAGGAGTACGCCGGCTTCGGTGCTTCATTCACGGAATCGTCAGCGTGGAACCTGGCAACCATTCCCGTCGAACTGCGCAGAGAAGTGTTGACGCAACTTTTCAGCCCGACCGAGGGCGCGGGGTTCACACTGACGCGCACGCACATCAACAGCAGTGACTATTCCAATAATCATTACGCCTACGTTGATGCGGGTGATGAAGACTTGTCCAGCTTCAGTGTCTATGAAGACATGCGCGGCTTTAGCGGCGACGAGAATGATCAGGTGCGTGGCATTGCGCTGGAAGATCCGAGCTACGACCTGATACCGATGATTCAGGAGGCGCAGTCCATATCCGGTGCTGAGTTCGGCATCATCGCGTCGCCGTGGAGCCCGCCGTCCTGGATGAAGCAGGGCGAAACCGCTGAAATGACCAACGGCTCACTGCGCCCGGAGTATCACGCTGTCTGGGCCGAGTACCTGTCGAAGTATGTGAGCGCATATGCGGAACAGGGCATAGCGCTCTGGGGTATCACACCACAGAACGAGCCACTCCATGCTCACGATGCGCGGTGGGACAGCAATGGCTGGAGCGCCATCGAGGCGCGTGATTTTCTGCGTGACCACCTGGGTCCGCAGCTGGAGCGCGACGGGCACCTGGACACCGCCGATCTCGATAATGGATTGCGCGTGCTGATCTACGACCACAATAAAAGCGTGATGAATGAGTATGTTGCGCCCACCTACGCCGATCCGGAGGCATCGAAGTATGCGTGGGGCACCGCGTTTCACTGGTACGCGGCCTCGGAGCAGGAACGCAACGACTGGCACCAGGCGGAGCTGGCGCGTCTGCATTCAACCTGGCCCGGCAAAGGGATGATTCATACCGAGTCGAGCATTGATATCGACGCCGCTGACCCGGTCGGTCAGTACTGGCGGCTTAGCCCTGACTACGCGGGCGAGTTCGTGCCGTTCGACACCTATGCCTACGACATCATCACCGATCTGAACAACGGTACGCAGGGCTATGTGGAGTGGTGCATGATACTGAGCAACGAAGGCAAGCCTAATCCGTACGATAACTTCAACAGCGCGCCGGTGCTTATCAACCCTGTTACCGATGAGGTTATCTATACGCCGCTGTATTATCTGCTCAGTCACTTCAGTAAATTTATTCGCCCCGGGGCCCGCAGAATTGCCATTGAGGGTAGTGAGGTGCCGGGCCTGATCCGGACAGCGGCGAAGAATCCGGATGGTTCCATTGCCGTTGTATTATTCAATCGCAATACAGAGCGGCTTGAATACAATCTGCGTCTGGGGGCGCACGCCTATACTGCGCATATCGCTCCGCGTGCAATGCAGACTATTCATCTGCGCCATAATCTCTGAAACACAAGATAAATCCGAGCCAAACCGAAAAAGCCCGCTCTTACAGCGGGCTTTTTGTTACCGTGGCGCTCTATGAATGCACTCAGACAGCTATTCAAGCAATTGTTCCCGGGGGCGGCGCTGCGTTATCGAGCGTACAAAGAACTAATTCGCAACGAAGACTCGTATCTGTATGAGACCGGCTGGATGGCAAGCCTCGCTGAGTTTGCCCCTCAGCGCAGCGATGGCCAGCCAATTCCGTGGATGAACTACCCGATGATCAGTTTGCTGGAGGAACGACTGGCCGGTGACATGTCGTTGTTTGAGTTCGGCAGTGGTTTTTCTACCCGCTTTTTTGCCAGTCGAGTCAAAGATGTTATTTCAGTGGAGTATGACCGTGCCTGGTTACAGATGGTGCAGGCCACGTTGCCTGCTAATGCTGAGCTGATCTATCAGGCTCAGGATGCCGGCGGCAGCTACTGCCGCACGATCGACAACGCTGGCAGAACGTTCGATGTCGTCATCGTGGATGGTCGGGATCGGGTGAACTGCGTCAAGCGCGCGATCCCGGCCTTGTCATCCCGTGGTCTGATACTGCTCGATGATTCGCAGCGCGAGGATTACCGTGAAGGTATCGACTACGCGATGGCCAAAGGATTTCGCGTACTGCATTTGCAGGGGCTCAAGGCGACTGGCACAGAGACCGACCGTTCAACATTGATTTATCGCGACGGCAACTGCTTCAGTATCTAGTGCGATACCAGAGGCCGCTACGGTCAGGCGAGGTTGGTGTTCAGTGATTCCTGAATGTCGCGAATCTCGCTGTGGGATGCGGCCAGCACGTCCATGAAGTTGTGCTCATCGAAGGAGACGTTTTCCAGCACGCCGTTAACGTCGGGGTGGACGGCGTGCACGGTCGGGTCGTGTTCGATGCGGTCGCGGATTTTGGCGGCGCTTAGCAGCTTGCCCATAGCTTCGAGTTCAAAGTCATCTGGTTTCTCTGCAGCCAGCAGCTGATCCTGCATGCGCACGGCATCACAGATTTCCGGCGGGAACTCCCAGGCTCTCAGCACGGCCGCACCGGCCTCATTGCCCAGTCGTTCAACCGTTTCTGCGTAATCCAGATGCTCGGTCAATGAAGGGTGATCGCGCTGCACCGTAATCATGAGGTACAGCGTGCCGATCTGATGCACGAGCCCGGCAAGAATCGCCTGATCCGCGTTCACTTCGGGCAGTCGGCGTGCGGTGGCGCAGGCAATGGCAGCCACGTAATTGCTGCGCCGGAGGATTTCGCGCAGCTCTTCCTTAATCGCAGCGAGATAAGGCTCTTGTTCCGCCTGGCGCATTGCAAAGGCGACGGCAATACTTCGCACCAGTGTCACGCCCAGTCGATTGAGCGCTACGTTGAGGTTGTCAATTTCAATGCCGCGGGTATTGAAGGCTGCGGCATTGGCAGTGCGTAGCAATTTGGCGGTGAGCACCGGGTCTGACTGAATCAGTGCGGCCACGTCTTTCATGGGTACGTTGGAATCGGCGAGCAGCAGTTGCAGTCGATTCACCACTTCCGGAAAGGCCGGCAGCTCGACATTCTCCGTGCCAATGTCGGCGATCAACTGCCTGAGCAGTTGCTCTGTTTCGACTTCCTGATCCACGCTGATCCCCTCGCCGCGTCAATGCCGATAACGGCACGCAAAAATGTCGCATGAATTCGCAGCCGTTAAGCGATACTGGTTCACAGAATCAGTATTCAGGTCGTTTGCAGCGCCCGAGTTTCGTTGTAAACAAAGTGTAAAATTGATGTGTGACGCGACTTACTCGTCGTCAGCGACCGGCGACGTTGATTCCATATGGCGGTGAATCAGCCAGTCGTCACCGTCGCGTTTGAAGATCGCTGTGTAGATACGCTCTTCCACAAATGCCGGCACGCTGGCGCCTTCACGCGCTTCACCGGTCAGTGTGCTGCGTCCGATCATGTAGGCGATGTCACCATGCACCTCGACATCGATCACCTTGAGGTCGGTGGTGAACAGGTAGTTCGACATGCCGGGCGTGAACGCCGCTTTGATCTCAGCCTGCGATGCCTTGATCGGCCGCCGCATCGAAATTACCCAGGCATCTTCGGTGTAGGCGGCGGCAAATGCTTCGGGGTCTGCCCGGTTGTACGCATCGATCACGCCTTCGAGCTGCGCCTTCATGGCGCCACAATCGTTATCGACGCAATCGTCGAGCACGGGCGGTTCGGCGTACACAGCAGTGTTCCAGCACATGGCAACTGACAACAGGGCGATAGCAAGTTTGGGTGATGACATGATGGTTGCTCTTTTTGTTTCTTAATTCATTTGTAAATCCGGTCAGACAGCGGTGACACCGCCGTCAACACACAACACCTGGCCGGTGATGAAGTCAGCGGCGTCGGACAACAGGAATTGTATCGCCGCGCTCACGTCTTCGGTCTCGCCGAGGCGACCGATGGGCACAGCGGCAAGCATCGCGGCGGCGCGTTCTTCGTCGGCGCGAGCTTCCTCGGTCATCGGCGTGACGATGGGGCCGGGCGCCACTGCATTGACCCGCACACCGCTGGCGGCAAGCTCAATCGCGAGCGTCTTGGCCAGCGAATTGATGCCGCCTTTCGACGCGGCGTAAGCGGCGGCCTTCGGGTAGCCGACCACGCCGATCTGACTCGACACCATCACAATCGACCCATGTCCCGCGGCTGACATCACCTTGCCGCACTCGCGCGCGACCTCAAAGCCCGACGTGAGATTGATGGTCAGGATGCGCTGCACGTCCGCGAGCGGCGTCTCAAGAGCGGTGCGTTCGTCAAAGATGCCGGCGCAACTGATCAGGCCGTCGACCGTGCCGCCGAGCGCGATGATGGCACTGCGCGCGGCAGGTGCCGCACTGTCCGCGTTCGCGAAATCAGACACCACCATGCGTTCGCCCGGGACTACACCTGACAGTCTGGATGCCGCTTCGGCATCACGCACGAGCACGACACACTCCGCACCGTCGGCCAGCGCGTCGTCGAGGCACTGCCGGCCAATGCCTGAATCGGCGCCGGTAATCATGAGTTTACGGCCGGCCAGCGAGTAGCGATTGCTCATGATTGATTGCTCGTGTGGTTATTACTCACTCCGACGGCTTCGTCGTAGCCGCCCTGGCCGCTGAGTTGTGCCCAGTTCTGAAACAGCTCCGAGGCGGGCACAGCGCCGCTCGCGATCAGTTCCCGCCAGACGCCTGCGGCTTCAACGTAGTTCGGCACGCTGCCCGGAAACATCGCTAGCGAGAGCGATTCCGCGAGTTGCAGTTCATCCGTGTTGTCTTCGTATGCGGCACCGATCTGCCAGCGCAACGCGTCCCAGTGCCCGGTGCAGGTGTGCACTGCACAGGCCGTCATGTGGGCGAGGGGCAGTGGCGTGGCCCCGGCAATGGTTCTGAAGCAGTCGAGGTAGTGCTGCTGCGGGTCGAAGTCCGGCAGGTGCGCCAGCCAGTGATCGTTCACAAAATGATAGGCCTGGCAGCCTTTGGCCAGTGCGGTAATGGCGGTCGCGGCCGCCAGTTCGTCATTGCTGCCGCCGGCATCCTGAAAGCGTTTGATGTGATGCGTGCCGAGAATCTCGTCGGTGGCAATCAGCACGCCCATCCAGACGAATTCGTGATCGTGGCGACTGAGCTGCCGCTCGGTCAGTGCCAGCGTGGAGTAAAGTTCATCGTACGCGTCGAGCAGGCGCGGCATGGATACCGCCATGAGGCCATGGTGCGGCAGCAGGTAGCCGCGCTTGTCGCGCACCTGCTGCAGAACGTCCGCCAGTTCATCGGGTTGCATGGAAACTCCTGTCACAGCGGCGCAGTGACCACAGCGCGCCACAGTCTGTTAAGCGAGGCCTGTATAATCGCACGAATTCCGCCGGAGAGAGCTTCATCCCATGAACGACAACGCTTTGCAGGGGCAGGTTGCCCTGATCACGGGCGCGGCGCGCGGCATTGGCGCCAGTGCGGCAGAAGCCCTCGCGGCCCGCGGGGCGACGGTGTATGTCAGCGATGTGCTGAGTTGTGATGCGACCGTTGCAGCGATCGAACAGGCGGGCGGTGTCGCTGTCGCTCAGCAACTCGATGTCACTGACCGCGAGGCTTGCGCAGTGCTCGGCACGAAAATTCTGGAACAACACGGCCGCATTGATGCACTGGTCTGCAACGCTGGTATCTGCCCGCCCGGCTCGGTGTCCGGGGACTGGGAGCAGTGGGATCAGGTGCTTGACGTCAACCTGCACGGCACGCAAAACACGGTCGCGGCGGTATGGGACTCCATGGTGTCTGCGCGCTACGGTCGCATCGTGATTCTGAGCTCAATGGCCTATTACCGCGGCGGCGTCATCGTCGGCACCGAGTACTCGGCATCCAAAGCCGCACTGGTCGGTATGACGCGGCACATCGCGCGTAACGGCGGTGAGTTTAATATCAACTGCAATGCCGTGGCGCCCGGCATTATTGAAACGGACATGACCGCTGCGTTCGACAAACCGGATCTCGATGAGATTCCGTTGCGTCGTTATGGCACCGCCGCCGATGTTGCCGGCCCGATCAGTTTTTTGTGCGGGCCGGAGTCGGCTTACATGACGGGCACCGTGCTCAACGTTACCGGCGGTATCGTGCTGGCCGGGTAACGAGCTTGCGGTTACGTGAGTCTGTACCCGCCGATGCGCCGTCGATAGCGGAACTGCATCGCGACGCGTTCGGCGAAGCCGAAGGCGCGACCGTCGCGCAACTCGCGCTCGACCTGTTGAAGGATCCCACCGCGCAACCGCTGTTATCCCTCGTTGCATTTCAGGACGATACCCTGGCCGGTCACGTGATCTTCAGCCATATCACCGTCGATGGTAACGACATCGGCGCCTGCATCATGGCGCCGCTGGCTGTTGCCGGGACGCAGCAAAACCAGGGCGTGGGTACCCGCCTGATCCGGCACGGGCTCGCCGTGCTGCGTGAGCGCGGCCTCCGCATTGTGCTCGTGCTCGGCGACCCGGCTTACTACACGCGTGCGGGCTTCGCCGCCGGACACGAGTTTGCGCCGCCGCACGAACTGGCCTACCCCGAGGCCTGGATGGCACTGGCACTGCATGACGGCGCGCTGGCCGGCGTCAGCGGCACCGTGAAATGCGCGGATGTCCTGAATTCCCCTGAGCACTGGTAACGGCATGCGGTTTGCATGCATCCCGCAGGGCTTTATGTTGCGACTGCGCAGTATGCGGCGTTAAGCTGGAGATCGCTCCAGTCCGGATATTTCAGCGCATCGCATCCCTATGAAGTGGAAAGGTCGCCGTCGCAGTTCTAACGTCCGAGACGCTCGCTCCTCGCGGGTGGGCGGTGGCCGCGCTTCCGGTGCCGGGATCTCCACACTGATTAACTTTGTGCTGCGCACCTTTGGCTTCAAAGGCATATTGATACTTGCCGCGGTCGGCATCGTGGGCTGGCAACTGGGGCTGATCAATCCGGCCATGCTGACCGGTGGTGCCCCGGCACAGAACACCCCTTATAAGCCGTCGGCGGAAGAGGAAGCGCGTTTTCAGTTTGTGCAGGTTGTACTGGCCGACACTGAGGACATCTGGAATAGCGAGTTTGCGCGCGCCGGACGCGACTACCGTGAACCCACGCTGGTGATCTACCGGGGCCAGACCGCCACCAAGTGCGGCACCGGCGATGCCCGCATGGGTCCGTTTTACTGCCCCGCAGATGAAACGATCTACATCGACCTCGGTTTCTATGATGATCTGGCGAAACAGTTTGATGCGCCGGGTGATTTTGCGCAGGCCTATGTCATCGCGCACGAGATCGGTCACCACGTGCAGCGCCTGCTCGGCCTGACGTCGAAAGTGGCCGCCCGCCGGGGCCAACCGGATTACAATCAGATGTCAGTGCGGCTTGAGCTGCAGGCAGATTACCTCGCGGGCGTGTGGGCGCGGCAGAACAGTCAGTACCTCGATTCAGGGGATATCGACGAGGCCATGCGCGCCGCCAACCAGATCGGCGACGACGCCATCCAGCGCCGGACCCGTGGAAAGGTCGTGCCGCATGCCTTCACGCACGGCACGTCAGAACAACGCATGCGCTGGTTCAACCGCGGCTTTAATAACGGATCGCTCACCGGTGGTGACACTTTTGCGATTCCGTACGAACAACTCTGAATTGGTTTTAGAACGGTCGTTTTTGGGTAAAAACGATTCTTGTTACAACAACGGGCTGCGCAATTTGCGCCAAGGGGCAGGAAGATGGACGAAATGAGCAAACAATTCGGCGAGTTGCTGGAACCCGCGAGTTCCAGTCCGCTCGGTCATGCACTGATTGGCCTGGCAATCCTGATACTCGGGCTGCTGGCCGTCAACCTTCTGTGCAACTTACTGAAGTCGATGTTGCGCAAAGTGAGTCCGCTCGACGAGGCGGATGTCGGCGACGGAAAAGTTGACCTTGTAACGCCAGGCGTTTCATTGGTTAAGGGGCTGCTGTCAATATTCGTGCTGATCGCGGTGCTTGAACACTTCGGTCTTACCGACGTGCTTGAGCCGTTGCAGGTCATGGTGACGAAGTTCACCGCCGCGATACCGAACATCATCGGTGCCGGGGTGATTGGCTACGCAGGTTGGCTGATTGCCAAGATAGTCTCGCAGCTGGCCGGAGCTGGTCTGAGAAAGCTCGATGAACAGCTGGCCGAGCGGACGGGCAACGATGAACTTAAAGTGTCCGGTTTCGGCAGTGCGCTGATTTTTGCGGTCATACTGCTGCCGATTGTGGTTGCGGCTCTGGGTGTGCTGAATATTCCCGCGATCTCAGATCCGGCGTCAGCCATGATCCAGAAGCTGATGGCGGCGGTGCCTAACATCGTGGGCGCGGCCATCATCCTGCTGGTGGTCTATGCGGCAGCCCGGTTCACCGTGTTTGTGCTGACCGGCATTCTCGCCGGCATGAACATCGATGCGCTGCCGCAGCGGGTGGGTCTGCAGGGCCTGTTCAGTGATTCGTTCACGCCGACGCAGCTGATTGGCGGCGCCATCATGTTTTTCTCCATGGTGGCAGCGGCAACAGCTGCAGTGAACGTACTGGGTATCGAGATCATCTCTGAGATCTTTGGCAGCGTGCTGGAATTCGGTGGCGGCCTTCTGGTCGGTGGTCTGATCCTGATCATCGGTAACTTTCTCAGTACCGTTGCGCACGACATGCTTATAGATCACGGCAACGACGGGCTGGCCAACATCGCGCGCATCGCGATACTCGGGCTGGTGTTAGCGATGGGCTTACAGGCCATGGGGCTCGCCGACGACATCGTGACGATGGCATTCGGCTTTACCCTTGGCGCTGTGGCACTGGCCGCCGCGGTGGCCTTTGGCTGGGGCGGGCGCGATGCCGCCAAGTCAATTGCTGATGACTGGGCCCGGCGATTTACCAATAACGATTAATAGGTCGGCTTTGATAGATCAACGCTGAGTGGCTGTCTATTGGCAGCCGCTCAGTGTGTTGATCCACTGTTCGATCAGCGCCACGCCACCGGTATCAGCAACGAGACTGCCGAGCGGCGGCATGGCATTGGCATCACGCAGGCCCATGCGCACCAGTATCAGCGAGCGAGCCGCATCACCCGGCGCAATCAGCTTGGCGTTAGCGATTCCCAGATTACCGCCGGTGATTGAATCCGCTTCGCAGGCATTGGTGTCTGCCAGCACCGTGTCATAGCGCAGATCCATGGTTGCCTGCAGCGGCGTACCCGGGCGATGGCAGCCGGAGCAGTTCGTGTGCAGGTAGGCACGGGCGCGCTCAACGAGCGGCTCGCTGCCAAACGGATCGGGTAGCGCCGGCAGGTTCTCCGGTACGTCACCGAGTGGCGGATTGAGCAGCATGATGTGATCCAGCGTGGTCAGCTGGTTCGCGTTGCGTCCGGTCGTCGGGTAATTGATTACATTGTTGAGCTGCGGAATCTCCGGCCCCAGCACCCGATTCGCGGCCGCGGTGTGACATTCGAGACATTGCGTTTCCGACGGGTATACCCAGTCGCTGCCGCCGGCGGGCAGGGTCGCGCCGCCAACAACGCGCGTGGCTACTGTCTCTTCCGCGTTCCAGCGATAGGTGTAGCCGGCCCAGCCGCCGCCGTTGATGTGATTCATCAGCAGCCGGGTCTCAATAAGATCACCGCCCCGCTCAAAGTTCTTCACCATGATCGTGCCTTCGGGGAAGACAAAGTCCTCGCCGCTGACCGTCACCTGAGTGCCGTCGGGTATGGCAATCCACCGGTCCTTAGCGGCACCGTCGGACCAGAAGGGTGCGCCGGGCGTGTACGGAATCAGCCCGCTGGCCGGCTGCGTCGGATCATTCGTGTCCACACAGCCGGTGTCGACCAGCGAATCCGGGATTGTATTGGTACCGCTGCTACTGTCTTCAACGATCTCGTAGATGCCGCCACTCAGGTTGACGACGTACAGTTCGCCGTCGATGCCTTCCACAAAGTGAGCGATGAAGATGCCGGCATTGGGAATCAGATCGACCAGCGAGACGTTGCCGTTGCCGTCGTCTTCCAGAGTCCATATGTTGGAGCTGTAACTATCGCCGAAAACGTATTTGCCCTGCAGTTCCGTCAGCTGATCACCGCGGTAGACGATTCCGCCGATAACCGTCCGGCCGAGGTCGCCGGCCGCATTGCCGGAGTTGTAGTCGATAATCGGATCGATCAGGCCGGCGTCATCACAACTCGGCAGGATGCCGTTGTTGTTGTTTGGATCAAGGCACACAAAGCCTTCTTTGGTAACCCAGCCGTAGTTGCCGCCTTTCTCCAGGATGCTTACTTCTTCGCGCAGCAGGTTGCCGACGTCACCGGCCCACAGGTCACCGGTCGCCGGATCGAAGCTCCAGCGGAACGGATTGCGCAGACCCCAGGCGAAAATTTCCGGGCAGGGCTCGCTGGTAGGGCTGTAGCCAAGCGTACAAATCGGTTTGTCGGCGAACGGATTATCGGGCGGAATCGAATAGCCGGTGCCGTCGCCCGATACGTCGAGTCGCAGCATACTGCCCAGTACATTTGATGTTGTCTGGGCATTATTTTGCGGATCGCTGATCGAGCCGCCGTCACCCAGGCCGAAGTACAGATAGCCATCCGGGCCGAAGGCAATGTTGCCGCCGTTGTGGTTGCTGAACGGCTGATTGACCACGATGATCTCTTCTTCCGAAGCCGGATTCAGCGTGATACCGCCATCGGCGCTCGTGAATCGCGACACGACCGATTGCAAGTCGACGCCGCCCGTGACTCCGCGCGTGTACGACACGTAGGCCTCGCCCGAGGTGGCGAAGTCCGGCGCAAACGCGAAGCCGAGCAGCCCGCCTTCGTTGGGCGGGTTCGTAATCGGCACATCCAGCACGGTAGTGGTCGCGCTTACCGCCGGGTTGTTCGCGAAGGAGAAAATGCGGCCGACGTTGTCTTCATTGCGGAAACGGGTGGCTACAAACCAGCGGGAATTGTCGCCGGGCGGCTGGCCCATCCATAGCGGTGAGCGCAGATTACCGAGGCCCTCGAACACCTGCTCAAGGCGGTAACCGGCTGCCGACGAAGGACGCTCCGGCGCAATACACGTGGTATTAGACGGACGCACATCGAGCCCGCTGTCGCTGCTTTCACCGACGCTGACGGTGACGGTGTTGCTGTTTACGCTGCTCGTCTCGCTGGAATCAGCAGCCGCTGTGTTCTGCACATTGCCCGCGGTGACATCCGCAGCGGTCACGGTGTAGGTGCCTGTCAGTACGCAGTCGGCGCCGATCGCCAATGTTGCGCAGTTCGCGCTCGACGGGTTCAGCATGCTGTCACTGACGACTACACTGGTCAGCGCAATATTGCCGTCGTTGGTGGCGGTCACGGTGTATTCGAGCACGGTGCCTTCGGTTGCCGGATTGTCAGACTGATCGGTGAGTACTTTGCTGACGCTCAGTGAGGGTGTGTTGGGCACATTAACGGTGACGGTGTTGCTGTTCACCGGATTGGTTTCGTTTGAGTCGGCGGATGCGGTGTTCTGTACTTCACCCGCGGTGACATCGGCTGCTGTTACGGTATAGCTGCCACCAAGTACGCAGTCGGCGCCCATGGCCAGCGTCGCGCAGGTTGCGCTGGCCGGTGTCAGCATGCTGTCGCTGACGACCACATTGGTCAGGTCGATATTGCCGGTGTTGCTGGCGGTAATCTCATAATCAATGACCGTGCCTTCAACGGCCGGCGTCTGCGACTGATCGACCACCGCCTTGGTCACGGTCAGTTCGGGCATATCTGCCGGCGGGTTATCGCCACCGCCGCCACCGCCGCAGGCCGCGAGAACGAAGGCCAGCGGGAGTGCCTTGAAAATCACTAGTTTATTTATCATCCCGCTAGTGTAGCGAAGGTTCTGTGAAGCAAGTATTTCGTTATACAGAATCCCCGAAAAACAGCAGCAAATGTTTGAATAGAATAAGGTTTCATGACATTGTATGCGCCGCATGTACCTTGATCACTTTAATCTGAGCTGCCGGCCCTTCGAGGAAATACCGGATCATCGGTTTTTATACCTGAGCCCGCAGCATTCCCGGGCCCTGGCCAACATCGAATATGCCCTCACGACCCGGGACAGTTTCGTCGCTATTGCCGGCGAAATCGGCATGGGCAAAACGACACTGTTAAATCAGGTATTCGCGGATCTGCCTAACAGCGTTTCCGTTGCGCGGGTGACGCATACCACGTTGACGCCGATTGAATTGCTACACACGCTGCTCAACGAGTTCGGTTTACAGACCTATAAAAAGAACAAGGTCTTTTGTCTCGATAAGTTGCGGGAATTTTTTGCCGCCGAGAAAGCAGCGGGGCGACAAGTCGTTATTCTGGTTGACGAGGCGCAGAACCTCAGCGTGAAAGCGCTCGAAGAACTGCGCCTGCTCTCGTCAATGGATCTGGAACTCGCGGGTCTCGTCAGTGTGGTGCTGGTGGGTCAGCCGCAACTGAACGCGTTGCTGGATTCCCCGCAGCTTGAACAGCTGCGCCAGCGGGTGCGATTGCGCCAGCATCTGATGCCGCTCAGTCAGGACGAAACCCGCGCCTACATAGATAAGCGTCTGGAGATCGCGGGCTCGTCGGCTGAAGCGATATTCAGCCCCGACGCGGTGGATCGCGTCTATGTGTATACCGCCGGTGTACCGCGGTTGATTAACACCTTGTGTGAAGCGGTACTGACATCCAGCTGGACCGAGGACGAGACGAAAGTCGAGGCTGACCGGGTGGATGAAGTCGCGGCGGAACTCGGCTGGCGTGAGCGCCATCTGGACGGGCCGGTGCCACCGGCTGCCGCGACGACTGGAGTGGATGACACCGATGAGCGACGCATGGTTTACGGCTGGTTGCGTCGCACGCTGCAGGAGGCCAACGAATACTGGGTGCCGATTTATAACCTGCCATTCACGATCGGGCGCACCTCCGATAACCGTCTGCGCCTGAGTCACGCCCATATCAGTCGCAAGCACGCCGCGATCGAGCAGATTGGTGAAGATCTGTGTATCTGCGACAAGGGCAGCCGCAACGGGACATTTCTTAACGGCGAAAAAATACAATCGGCACCGCTAAAAGACGGTGACCGGGTCGCTTTCGGCAATGTCGAGTTGATCTTTCAGGCGCTGATCAGTGCGCCGGCGACCAGCGCGTCCTAAGCTGACATCTCTGTATCCAGTGCGCTGAATGCCCGGCGGGTCAGATTCTCATGGCCGTCACCGGTGATGCAGAGATTGTCTTCAATGCGTATGCCGCCGAACGGCCGTAACGCATCAACACGCGCCCAGTCGATCATGCCGGCCGCCGGTTTACCGCGCAGGTCGTTCAGCAACGACTCGATAAAGTAAATGCCGGGCTCAATGGTCAGCACATTGCCGGCTTCCAGCGTGCGGGTGAGCCGCAGGTATTTGTCTTCACCTTCAGGCACCGTACTGCCAGGTTCGCGCCGGGTGTAGAGCGCACCGACGTCATGCACCTGCAACCCTAAAAAGTGGCCAAGGCCGTGAGGGAAAAAGGTGCGCGAAATACCTGCTTCGACGGCGTCTTCAGGAGCCACCGTGATCAGGCCCGCTTCGCCCAGCAGCGCGGCGATCGCGAGATGCGCTGCGTGATGAAGTTCGCGGTAATTCACACCCGGTAAAGCGGCTGTGCACAGATCGCGCTGCAATTCGTGCATCGCCTCGATCAGTGCGCCGAACTCGGCGTCATCCGAGTGGGTGCGCGTGATATCAGATGCGTAACCGTTAACGGCGTGACCGGCATCAATCAGCAAGCTCAGATTCGGGCGCCGCTCGCGATCGAGCCGCTGATAGTGCAGCGTGGCAGCATGTTCATTCAGCGCCACGATGGCGGGATAGGGCATCTCATCATCTGTCGCGTTGCATGCGGTGCGGAACGCGAGTTGAATTTCATACTCGGTGCCGCCGCCCCGGAAGGCTTCACGTGCGGCCAGGTGCCCTTTAACCCCCATATGGCTCGCGGCACGCAGGTTGTCGATTTCCCAGTCGGTTTTTACAGTGCGGAATTCGTTAAGCACTGCCAGCAGGTCGTCGGGGTTGATGCGGTTGATACCACAGGTATCAGTCGCCGGTGTGGTCTCACCGATGAACGCGATGGCTCCCGCGCACTGGCCAGCAATCTGCCTGACTGCCGCCGCAATATCCCCGGCATTGCTTACCGCTTCAACCTGCAGTTCTCCGACTGCGAATTCATCCGGCACCGGTGGGATTTCGTGCCAGAAATCCGTGGGTGTGTAGACGAGCAGACGGGGCACCTCGCCCGCGCGCACGATCAGCACCGATCCCGGATGCTCGCGCAACGGGCCCCACTGCAGCAGATGCGGATTCGGCTTGAAAGGCAGGTGCTGGTCGTCCAGAAAAATGCCGTGGGGCTGTCCGGCCGCCAGCACGACCGCATCCAGCCGGCATTGCTCCAGCGCGTTGTCATAGCGCTGTCGCAGCGTTGCGACGTGGTCGCGGTAGCGGGAGTGGTCGTCAGTCATGGTTATGCACTATATATAGGACCATGAACAGGATGAAGAGTGGTGC
Source organism: Gammaproteobacteria bacterium (assembly GCA_013001905.1). GTDB lineage: Bacteria > Pseudomonadota > Gammaproteobacteria > Steroidobacterales. Next base: position 20,558 of record JABDLC010000001.1, read on the forward strand.
GGCGCTAATGCTGCTCGGCGTACTTGCGGGCCCCCTGCCTGCAGCAGACGCGCCGGTGGTGATGGTCCAGAACGGTGCGCTGCAGGGGGTCAGCGAGGCCGGTATTGAACGCTATCTCGGTATTCCCTACGCCGCTCCGCCAGTTGGCGAACTTCGCTGGCGCCCGCCGCAGCCGGCGGCTGACTGGGACGGCCGCAGGGCAGCCAATTCGCACGGTCATGCGTGTCCGCAGGTGCTCGGCAAGTACAAGGCAGACTGGCCGAATGACGCGATGCGCGCCGCCGGGCTGAGTGAAGATTGCCTGACGCTTAATATCTGGACTCCGGCAGGCCGCAATGACGGCGCACTGTTGCCCGTCATGTTTTATATCCACGGCGGCAACATGCAGTACGGTTCCAACGTGATGCCGCTGTACGATGGCACGGTGCTCGCCCGGAGCGACGTCGTGGTGGTCATTATTAACTACCGGCTGGGCTACCTCGGGCGTTTTGGCCATCCGGTACTCAGCCGTTTGCAGTCTGATGAGCCGCTGGTGAATTACGGCTTGCAGGATCAGGTCGCGGCGCTCGAGTGGGTGCAGCGGAATATCAAAGCGTTTGGCGGCGACCCGGGTAATGTCACGATCTTTGGTCATTCGGCCGGTGGCGTGTCGGTGAACTGGTTGATGGTGACGCGGCAGTCCGAAAACCTGTTCCACAAAGCCATTGCGATGGGCAGCGGCGTATTGCTCGATCGCAATCAGCACATCACCGACACACTGCCGCGCGGCCTGACCGGTCTGTCCAGCGAGCAGGTCGGCAGCGAGCTGGCGGAGTATTTCGCTATCAGCGGCAGCGACAGCGAAGTGGCTGCGCAATTGCGGGCGCTGGACTGGCAGCAGCTGGTTGATTATCAGGACGAAGTCATCCGGCCGTTTAACCCGGTCGTCGACGGTCGTCTTGCACACGATCATATCGCGGCCGTGTTCGAACGCGGCGAACAACATGACGTCCCCTATCTGGCCGGCGCCAACAGCTGGGAATCAAATCAAATCGAAGTCGGCGTGCCGCTGATCGGCCAATGGTTTCTCGGCGGCGCGTTGATCGAGGGGTTAAGCGATGCAGACCTGGCGATATTTGACGACCAATGGACGCGCATCGGTATCGGCCAGCGTTGGTTTGCGGAGGGTTTATTTCTGACCTCAACGCGCTACCTCGGCAAGCAAATGGCGAACGTGTCATCACCGGCCTGGTTGTACCGTACGGACTATCAGCAAACAGCCGTGCGCGGGCAGTTTCCGGGCTCCGTGCACGGACTCGAAATGCCGTATGTGTTCGGCCGGCTGGAGGAGCATCCTGAGTATCAGCGTCCGCCGGAAGCGGCCGCGTATCCGCCAAGTGCGGAAGATCTGCGATGGGGTGACACGGTGAGAGGCTATTGGCTCAATATGGCGAAACACGGCAATCCCAATGGCGAATATCGCGGCCGCGAGTTGCCGGCGTGGCCTGAGTACCGGCCGGATAGCGACTTGACGATGGTGCTCAACGAAAACTTTGAGCCGGTAGCGGGTCTGGATAAAGTCACGCTCGACTCTCTTGAGCAGCGGGCGTTAATTCGCCGGGCTGAATATGCGGCAGTCAACCGTGCAGACAATCCTTAGTGACCGGTGCGCTGTCGTAGTGCGCTATCATTGCGCACCAGATGAGTAAGCAACCCCGTCAGCCTTCTGCCCGGCAAACCGTACTGACCGGTATTACGACGACCGGCATTCCGCATCTCGGCAATTACGTCGGCGCAATACGGCCTGCCATTGCGGCCAGTCGCGCTGCCGATGTGGATTCCTACTATTTTCTTGCCGACTACCACGCGCTGGTGAAGAATCGTGACCCGGCAAGGCTGCGCGAGTCGAGTCTCGCCGTGGCGGCTACCTGGTTGGCGCTGGGGCTCGATACCGATGGGTCGGTGTTTTACCGCCAGTCTGATATTCCGGAGATTCCCGAGCTGAGCTGGATCATCAGCAGCCTGACGGCCAAAGGGCTAATGAATCGTGCGCATGCCTACAAGGCGGCTGTGCAGGAGAATGAAGACAGTGGTTCGAAAGATCCCGACAAAGGCATCACGATGGCGCTGTTTAGCTACCCGGTATTGATGGCGGCCGATATCTTGATGTTCAGCGCCAATAAAGTCCCGGTGGGGCGCGATCAGATACAGCACGTTGAGATGGCGCGCGATATTGCCCAGCGCTTCAATCATATTTACGGCGACACCTTTGTGATTCCGGAGGCCGTCGTCGATGACAAGACGGCGGTGCTGACCGGGCTGGACGGCCGCAAAATGAGCAAAAGCTACGACAACACGATTCCGCTGTTCGAGCCGGCGAAAAAACTCCGCAAGCTCGTCATGAAAATTAAAACCAACTCACTGGAGCCGGGTGAGCCTAAAGACCCGGACGACTGCACGCTGTTTGATATCTACAAAGCGTTTGCGACCGAGGATGAAACCGCGGCCTATCGCGCCAGGCTCGAAGCGGGCGCTGGCTGGGGTGATGCCAAGCAGGAGCTGTTCGAGTACCTCGACGCACATCTCGAGGGCCCGCGTGAGGAGTACAGCAAGCTGCTGGCTGATCCCGGGCATGTTGAGTCGGTTCTGCAGGCGGGTGCTGAAAAAGCGCGCGCCCGCTCGCAGGCGCTGATCAGCAAAGTGCGCGAGGCAGTGGGTATCGCCGCGCTCAGCTAGTCCGCATGCTGTTCAACTCGGAAGTCTTCCTGTTCGTCTTTTTGCCGCTGACGCTGGCGGTGTTCTACATGGCCGGTGCACTGCGCCGAATTCGGGTTGCGGTATTTCTGCTCGTCATTGCCTCACTGATTTACTACGCCTGGTGGAACCCTGCCTACGTGCCGCTGATCCTTGGCTCGATGGTGCTCAATTACCTGCTCGGCCTGGCGCTGGCCGGGGTCGTGCGCCGGCAGCAACGCCGGCGGGCGAAGCTATTGCTCACGCTGGGTGTTGCCGGCAACCTCGGTGCGCTCGGCTACTTCAAATATGCCGGATTTCTGGTCGCGAATCTGGCGGCCGTCGGTGTGACCGATATGACGCCGCCGGATATCCTGCTGCCGCTCGCTATCAGCTTTTTTACTTTTCAACAGATCGCGTATCTGGCGGATGTCTATCAGGACAAGGTCGCCGAAAACAATCCGCTTAGCTATGCACTGTTCGTTACGTTCTTCCCGCAATTGATCGCGGGTCCGATCGTGCATCACTCAGAAATGATGCCGCAGTTTGGTGACAAATCGATCGGTCGGTTCAAGCTTGCAAATCTACTGGCGGGTAGCGCGATCTTTTTCATCGGTCTGTTTAAAAAGGTGGTGATTGCCGACAACATCGCACCGTTCGCCAATACAGTATTTCGCGCGGCGGAAGCGGGTGCAACGGTGAGTTTTGCTGATGCGTGGGCCGGTAGTCTGTCCTACAGTTTCCAGATCTATTTCGATTTCTCCGGCTATTCCGATATGGCGCTCGGCATTGCGCGTATGTTCGGCATCTGTCTGCCCATCAATTTCAATTCGCCGTACAAGGCAACTGGCATTATTGATTTCTGGCGGCGATGGCACATGACCTTGTCGCGATTTTTGCGCGACTATCTCTACATACCTCTTGGTGGTAACCGGCTGGGTCAGCGTCGCCGTTACGCCAACATGTTTGTTGTCATGCTGCTCGGCGGCCTCTGGCACGGCGCTGGTTGGACTTTCGTCGCATGGGGTGCGCTGCACGGCCTGTATCTCAGCATCAACCACGGCTGGCGGGCCTGGCGTGGCGAGGCGCGCTCCGACAGCGTCGTCGCGCGAGCGTCGGCAACGCTGCTGACCTTTGTGCTGGTGGTGTTCGCGTGGGTGTTTTTCCGCGCCGAAAGCTTTGCGTCTGCGCTCACTATCGTGACAGCCATGGTCAGTCCGCCGGCAGTGTCACCGCGCGCGCTGCTGGCCGGGCTGACACTGGATCGGGAGATAGTCTTGCGACTGGCGCTGCTCGGCGTGATCGTGGCGTTTTTGCCCAACACGCAACAATTCATGCGCCGGGTCATGGATCCTGAGTTTTACCGCATCCGCGTCGATACCCGTTTTACAGCCTGGCTGGTGTGGGGCAGCAATCCGGCAAGCGCATGTGTGGTGGCGTTGTTCACAGCACTTGCAGTGATGTCACTGTGGCAGCCGTCCGAATTTCTCTATTACCAGTTCTGATATGACGAGCGCTGAGAACAACTCGCTGAACTGGGTGCGCTACGGGTGCTGGTATCTGGGCACGCTGGCAGTGCTGCTGTTGCTTGTTGCTGCGGTTAACTTCGTGGTCGACCCGCTGGGTCGCTGGCGCGTGATCGATGAAGTCGGTTTCAACAAATTCAAAGTTGCAGCCAAGCGGGATTCAAGAGTCGGTAAAGCGGTGTCGTTGCGCGAGTGTGATTACGATGTGGTACTGCTGGGGTCGTCGCGCGTCGAGTCCGGGCTGAACCCCACGTACGCCGGTCTGCCGGGACGCGCCTACAACTCCGGCCTGAAGGCCGCGACAATCTATGAGCTTGAGCGTCTGGGCCTCTACGCTCTTAAGCATCAGTCGCCCAGTCTGATGATTATTGGTCTGGATTTCTTTGCGTTTAATGAACAGCGCGTCACCTACGATGACTTTGGGATATCGCCGCTGCCGGAACGGTTGCAGATCTGGCCGCTGTTCAGGTACCTGGTGTCTCTGGAGAATCTATACAACTCTTACCAGACGGTGTTTTGGAACAGCCGGCGCAACGCACAAGAATGCGCGTACAACGGGTTCCGAAAAAACCGGCCGCGTCGTTTGCCGATCAGTGAAGAATTCAGCAAGCTGGTTGAGGACTTTCTCAGCAACCCGGATATGTATGGCGACTATCTGCAGACCGATGCCTATCCGAATCGCATGAGAGACCTGATGATCGAGTTTCGAAGTGCGGGCGTCGACGTGCGGCCGTTTATATCGCCGATGCACGTGGTGCTTCTCGAAGCAATCGGGCGTCAGGGTATCGACGATAAATTCTCTGACTGGAAACGCGAAATGGTGCGTATCGTGGTTGAGGCGAACGCGGCGACACCCTCGCTGCCGCCGATGCAGCTCTGGGATTTTTCCGGTTACAACACCATTACGACCGAGCCTGTGCCGGACGATGACGCAGACATGTATGGGTACCGTGACCCGTCACACTACAGGCAGCACATCGGCGTGATGATGATCGACAAGATGCTGGGCCTGCCGCCGTCGGGTGAGGAACCGCCTGCGGACTTCGGGGTGGTCTTAACCCCGGAGAATCTTGCGGAACAACTGGAAAAGCAGTCAGCTGGCCGTGCCCGGCACGACTTCAGCCGTTTTTTGCCCTGACGCGCGATTTACCGGCGGCTCGCTCAAGCAGCGGGGCCAGATACGCGCCGGTATAGGATTTCGTGTTTGCCGCCACGTCTTCCGGCGTGCCGGTCGCGACGACCGTGCCGCCCCCGTCACCGCCTTCCGGGCCGAGGTCGATGATCCAGTCGGCGGTCTTGATCACATCCAGATTGTGCTCGATGACCACGACTGTATTGCCCTGATCGCGCAGCGTTTGCAGCACCCGCATCAACTGCTCAATGTCATAGAAGTGCAGGCCGGTAGTCGGCTCATCCAGGATATAAAGTGTTTGCCCGGTTGCACGCTTCGACAATTCTTTAGCGAGTTTGACGCGCTGTGCTTCACCACCTGACAGCGTGGTCGCGCTTTGCCCGAGGCGGATGTAGCTCAGGCCGACGTCCAGCAGCGTCTGCAGTTTGCGTGCAATCACCGGTACGTTCCTGAACACATTCAGCGCGTCCTCGACTGTCAGGTCGAGGATTTCGTGAATGTTCAGACCCTTGTATTTAATTTCCAGAGTCTCGCGGTTGTAGCGGTGACCGTTGCAGACATCGCAGGACACGTAGACATCCGGCAAGAAGTGCATCTCCACGCGGATGACGCCGTCACCCTGACAGGCCTCGCAGCGGCCGCCTTTGACGTTGAAGCTGAAGCGACCGGCCTTATAGCCGCGCGACCGCGCTTCCGGCGTACCTGCAAAAAGCTCACGGATCGGCGTGAACAACCCGGTGTAGGTCGCGGGGTTTGAGCGGGGTGTGCGGCCAATCGGTGCCTGACTGATTTCGATAATGCGATCAACCTGATCAAACCCCGCGATATCGTCGACCGGTGCCGACGGTTCGCTGTTGTTGTTCAGTACTTCTGCAGCGCGGCGGTAGAGCGTGTCATTAATCAGTGTGGATTTACCTGAGCCGGAGACGCCGGTCACACAGGTCATCACACCAATGGGCACGTCGACATCCACGTTGCGCAGGTTGTTGCCGCGCGCGCCGCGGATTTTCAGTTGCCGCTGCGCGTCGACGGGCACGCGTTCGGTCGGGATCTCAATCTGCCGCCGGCCCGACAGGTACTGGCCTGTCAGCGAAGCCGGCTCTTTCATTACGGCCTTGGGCGTGCCTGCTGCGACGATCTGCCCGCCGTGTACACCGGCGCCGGGGCCGAGGTCGAGCACGTAGTCCGCTGCCATGATGGCTTCTTGATCGTGTTCAACGACGACGACCGTATTACCGAGATCGCGCAAACGGATCAGCGTGTTGAGCAGTCGCGAGTTATCGCGCTGATGCAGGCCGATCGACGGTTCGTCGAGGATGTACATCACGCCGACGAGCCCGGAACCGATCTGACTCGCCAGCCGGATACGCTGTGCTTCGCCGCCCGACAGTGTTTCGGCGCTGCGGTCGAGCGTCAGGTATTCAAGGCCCACGTCGGCCAGAAACCGCAACCGGTCGCCGATTTCCTTGACGATCTTCGCCGCGATCTCGCCGCGCGCGCCGGCCAGATCCAGCTCCTCAAAAAACCTCAGCGCATCGGCAACGGAATCCGCCGAAATTTCGGGCAGTGCACGCTGTTTGATAAAGACGTTGCGCGCCGCGGTGTTCAGGCGGGTGCCTTTGCAGTCCGGGCAGGGCTGCACACTGAGGTACTTCGCGAGTTCCTCGCGCACGGTGTTGGAGTCTGTTTCGCGGTAGCGGCGTTCCAGGTTCGGCAACACGCCTTCAAACGGATGCGTGCGACTGTAACGCTTGCCGTTGGCTGTGGTGTACACGAATTCAATGTCTTCATCACAGCCGTAGAGGATAATTTGCTGTGAATCCTCATCGAGATCATCGAAGGGCGCCTCAATATCAAAGCCGAAGTGATCTGCCAGACTCTGAATTACCTGATAGTAATAAGAGTTGCGCCGGTCCCAGCCGCGCACGGCGCCACCAGCCAGTGACAGTGACGTATTGCGCACCACGCGTGATGCATCGAAAAACTGTTTGACGCCGAGGCCGTCACACGACTCGCAGGCACCGACCGGATTGTTAAAAGAGAATAGCCGCGGTTCGAGTTCGGCCAGCGCGTAGCCGCATTCCGTGCAGGCGAACTTGTCGGAGAACACCAGTTCGGCTCGTTTGGGCTTATCCATAAAGGCGATGCGCGCGACACCGTCGGCGAGTTTCAGCGCGGTTTCGAATGACTCCGCCAGCCGCTGCTGCAGATCGTCCCGTACCTTGAAGCGATCCACCACCACATCAATGTCGTGTTTACGGCGCAGGTCGAGTTTCGGCGGGTCATCCAGTTCGCACACCTCACCGTTAATGCGCGCCCGCACGAAGCCCTGCGCACGCAGATCTGCCAGCAGCTGCAGGTGTTCGCCTTTACGGTTTTGCACGACGGGCGCGAGCAGTAACAGCCTGGTGCCTGCCTCGATCTCGAGCACCTGATCCACCATCTGACTGACAGTCTGTGCGGTCAGATCGGTGCCATGGTCGGGGCAGCGTGGCATGCCGGCGCGGGCGTAGAGCAGACGCAGGTAGTCGTAAATCTCAGTGACCGTGCCGACCGTAGAGCGCGGATTGTGCGAGGTGGATTTCTGCTCAATGGAGATCGCGGGCGACAAACCCTCGATGTGGTCAACGTCGGGCTTCTCCATTATCGACAGAAACTGCCGCGCGTACGCTGACAGCGATTCGACGTAGCGGCGCTGGCCCTCGGCGTAGACCGTGTCGAAAGCGAGCGACGACTTGCCCGACCCGGAGAGCCCGGTGATCACGATGAGCCTATCGCGGGGCAGGTCGACGTCGATATTCTGCAGGTTGTGGGTCCGGGCACCCCGGATCGCTATTGTTTTCATGAGCTGCGTGGCGGCGAGTGAACTATCCAATATAGCGGGTTTCGTTCGCTGATGTGATGCGGATGAGGCCTCAAAGGAGCAGCGCGCCGGCGCATTGTACCCGGCGCTCAGACATCGCCTGCGGCGAAACTCGCGGCGGCCACAATCCCCCGCCACGCTGCGCGGTCAGATCTGTACCGCTAATCCATGCGGGTTGATCGGATTCGGGCGTGTTTTTTCGCTGCCAAGCGCATAGAATCAATCGCCCGGCCAGAGCCACGGGCGGGACATCACAAGAACATATTAGCCGCACTGCGGCGCGGAGAGGGACACATGGCACGAGGCGTAAATAAAGTCATTCTGGTGGGCAATCTGGGCGCAGACCCCGAAACCAAATACATGCCCAGCGGCGATTGTGTCTGCAACCTGAGTGTTGCGACCACCGAGTCCTGGAAAGACAAAAACAGCGGCGAGAAGGTCGAGCGCACTGAGTGGCATCGCGTCGTTATGTTTCGCCGGCTGGCGGAGATTGCCGGTGAGTACCTCCGCAAGGGTTCGCAGGTGTATCTCGAAGGCAAACTGAAGACCCGTAAATGGCAGGACAAAAACGGCAACGATCGCTACACCACCGAGATCGAAGCCAGCGAGATGCAGATGCTCGGCGGTCGTGGCGGCAACGCCGGGATGGGCGCGCCGGCACCGGCACAGGCGGCAGCTGCGCCCGCCGCGTCAGGCAGTTTTGACGGCCCTGAGGACGACATTCCGTTCTAGCTTTATAACTATTAGATATCAGCGTATCGGGGGCCCTGTGCTACCGTACGCGCCCCTATTGAGCGGGGCACCACTTCGGCGCAGCGATTTTCATCGTCTGCGCCGAAGATGTTTTTGCCACCGCGCTTTTAACAAAAAACGACAAACGCTAGGCAGCCAGGAACGATCCCATGGGAGCATTCAAAGAACCGCACGGCGGCGAACTCAAGCAGCTATATCTTGATGAAGACGCCGCAGAACAGGCCAAGAAAGACGCGGCCGATTATCCCACCTGGGACCTCACGGCTCGCCAGCTGTGTGACATTGAGCTCATTCTGAACGGGGCTTTTTCACCGCTTGAAGGTTTTCTCGGTAAAGCGGATTACGACGGTGTTGTCGACAACATGCGTCTGGCCAACGGTATTCTCTGGCCGATGCCGATCACGCTGGACGTCAGCGAAGAATTTGCCGGCACGATTAAAGAAGGCGGCAAAGTAACGCTGCGTGATGCGGAAGGTGACGTGATCGCCTTGCTGACGGTTTCCGACATCTGGACGCCGGATAAAGCCAAAGAAGCCCGCGAGGTGTTCGGCAGCGAAGACGAAGCGCATCCCGCCGTGCACTACCTGAATAACATAGCCGGCCCCGTGTATGTGGGCGGTTCGCTCGAAGGCGTGTCGGTGCCAACGCACTACGACTTCAAGTTGCTGCGCGATACTCCGGCTGAGTTGCGCGGACGATTCCGCAAACTGGGCTGGCGCAAGGTCGTGGCCTTCCAGACCCGTAACCCGCTGCATCGGGCGCATCAGGAACTGACCTTCCGTGCGGCGAAAGAATCCGAAGCCAACCTGTTGATTCAGCCGGTGGTCGGCCTGACGAAGCCGGGCGATGTAGATCACTACACGCGTGTCCGCTGCTACGAGCATGTTCTTGAGCAATACCCGGAACAAACCACGACGCTGAGCCTGCTGAATCTGGCGATGCGTATGGCCGGCCCGCGTGAAGCGGTCTGGCACGGTCTGGTGCGCAAGAACTACGGTTGTACACACATTATTATTGGTCGCGATCACGCAGGCCCGGGCCAGGACTCCAACGGCGAAGACTTCTACGGTCCTTACGATGCTCAGGAGCTCTTCAAGGAACACGAAGAGGAAATGGACATCTCGATGGTGCCGTTCAAGATGATGGTCTACGCAGAGAACAAAGCGCAGTACATCCCGGCCGACGAAACCGACAAAAGCGACAACGTACTGAACATTTCCGGTACGGAGTTTCGCCGTCGTCTGGCCGAAGGCCTCGATATTCCCGACTGGTTTTCGTACCCGAAAGTGGTGGAAGAGCTGCGCAAGTCGTATCCGCCACGCCACAAGCAGGGATTCACCGTGTTCTTCACCGGCCTGTCCGGTTCTGGCAAGTCGACGATTGCGAACGCACTGCTGGTGAAGTTGCTCGAGCAGGGCGGTCGTGCCGTGACGTTGTTCGACGGTGACCATGTTCGTAAGCATCTGTCGAGCGAACTGGGTTTCTCCAAAGAGCATCGTGATCTGAATATCACGCGCATCGGTTACGTTGCCAGCGAAGTCACCAAGAACGGTGGCGCCGCCATTTGTGCGCCGATTGCGCCGTACACAGCGACACGTCGCACTGTGCGCAACATGATTGAAGCCCACGGCGGCTTTATTGAAGTGTTTGTGTCGACCTCCCTCGAAGTCTGTGAGCAGCGTGACCGTAAAGGTCTGTACGCAGCTGCACGGGCCGGCAAGATCAAGGAGTTCACCGGTATCAGCGATCCCTATGAAGAGCCGGAAAACGCCGAGGTGGTGATTGACACTGAGGAACTGAGCCCGGATCTGGCCGCCCAGCGCATTCTTGTGAAGCTGGAAAGCATGGGGTTCATCCGTTAGTCTGGACTGAGTCCGGGCGCTGCTTAGGCCCGCGCGCAGCCATATGACGAGGGACGTTACCTGGTTATGCCAGGCAAGCTCTATATAAAGACTTTCGGTTGTCAGATGAACGAGTACGACTCCACCAAGATGGTGGACGTGCTGCGTGAAAGTCACGGTCTCGAAATCACCGCTCAACCTGAAGACGCCGACGTACTTCTGCTCAACACCTGCTCCGTGCGCGAAAAAGCGCAGGAGAAAGTGTTCTCGCAACTGGGTCGCTGGAAGACGTGGAAGCAGCACAAGCCGGATCTCGTGATCGGCGTCGGTGGTTGCGTCGCCAGCCAGGAAGGCGAGGCTATTACCAAACGTGCACCATACGTAGACCTCGTGTTCGGTCCGCAGACTCTGCATCGCCTGCCTGACATGATCGACGAGGCGCGCGGGCAGGGCACCTCCGTAGTAGATGTCAGTTTCCCCGAGATCGAGAAGTTTGATCATCTGCCGCCGCCCCGCAAAGAGGGGCCGACCGCGTTCGTATCGATTATGGAAGGCTGCAGCAAGTACTGCAGCTTCTGCGTCGTGCCGTACACCCGGGGTGAGGAAATCAGCCGGCCGCTCGATGATGTGGTTGCTGAGGTGGTGCAACTCGCGCGCGCCGGTGTGCGTGAAGTGACACTGCTCGGTCAGAACGTCAACGGTTATCGCGGCGCCACCCATGACGGCAAGATCGCCGATCTGGCCACACTGCTGCATTACGTAGCTGCGGTCGACGGCGTGGAACGTATACGCTACACGACATCACATCCGCTCGAGTTTAACGACCGGCTGATCCAGGCTTTTGCTGACATACCCAAGCTGGCCAACTACCTGCATTTGCCGGTGCAAAGCGGGTCTGATCGCATACTGTCAATGATGAAGCGCGGCTACACGGCGCTGGAATACAAACAGAAGATTCGCCAACTGCTCGACGTGCGGCCGGATATCTCGCTGTCGACCGACATCATCGTAGGTTTCCCCGGTGAAACTGAGCGCGACTTTCAGGCGACGATGGATCTCGTCCGCGAAGTCGGTTTTGATCAGTCCTTCAGTTTTGTTTACAGCGCGCGGCCCGGCACGCCTGCCGCCGGTTATCCGGATGACGTCAGCAAAGAGGAAAAGCTGGCACGACTGGCTGATCTGCAGGCGCAGATCAATTGTCAGGCGCTGGCCATCAGTGAGTCGATGGTGGGTACGGTGCAGCGTGTGCTGGTGGAGCGCGAGTCCGTTAAAGATGCGCGTGAAGTCGCCGGCAAAACCGAAAACAATCGCTGGGTAAATTTTCAGGCCGATCCTGATGTGATCGGCCGGTTTGTGGACGTGATCGTGACCGAGGCCCTGCCCAATTCCCTGCGGGGCCGCCTGCTGCTTGAGTCGGAAGCGGCCTGACAGATGAGGACGGACACCGTTTAGCTGTTGAACGCTGCTATTGAAACCCGGGACTTCCTGCTGGAACCCGCCGACAACACAATCCTGGCCAATCTGTGTGGCCAGTTTGATGAACACCTGCGACAGATTGAGAAGCGGCTGGATGTGCATATCAGCAACCGCGGAAACCACTTCCGGGTGGCCGGTACCGCAGCGGCGGCTGATCTCGGCGTGCAGGTCATTCAGGAGCTTTACGAGCTGGCGGGTGAGGAATCGCTCGACTCGCGCCGGGTGCACATCTGTCTGCAGGAGACAGCCATGACAAATGATCTGGGTGGTGCTGACAGCAACACGGAGCAAAGCGGCCCGCAAGCGGTGCCGGGCGATGATGATGTCATCGTAACCCGCCGCGCGCGCATCAAGCCGCGCGGGCCGAGTCAGTGTGCGTACGTGGCGAGCATGCGCCAAAGTGACCTGAGTTTCGGTATCGGGCCGGCCGGCACAGGTAAAACCTACCTTGCGGTTGCGCGCGCGGTTGAAGCGCTCGACCGCGAAGAAGTGCGGCGTATCGTGTTGGTGCGACCGGCGGTCGAAGCCGGCGAACGGCTGGGTTTCCTGCCGGGTGATATGTCGCAGAAAGTCGATCCGTATCTGCGGCCGATGTATGACGCGCTCTACGAGATGATCGGCTTTGACCGGGTCGCACGTCTGATCGAAAAGAACGTGATTGAAATTGCGCCGCTCGCGTTTATGCGCGGCCGCTCTCTCAACGAGAGCTTCATCATTCTTGATGAAGCGCAGAACACCACGGTCGAACAAATGAAGATGTTTCTGACGCGCATGGGCTACGGTTCCCGTGCGGTGGTGACCGGTGACGTGACGCAGATCGATTTGCCGCGCCACCAGATCTCGGGTTTGCGGCATGTGCTGAAGGTACTGCGTGAAGTCGATGGCGTGTCATTCAGTTTTTTTAGCGCGCGTGATGTCGTGCGTCATTCGCTGGTCCAGCGCATTGTGGAGGCCTATCAGGGTTTCGAAGCCGATGCCTGGGACGCTGACGCCGAGTAGCGGAGACCCGGGGGTGAACGCGACCGCGTCGGTGCGGACGGTGCTGCAGCTGGGCCAGGAGGTCAGTGCTGAAGATTGCCCGGCGGAAAGCGAATTTCACGACTGGGTCAGTGCGGCGGTGACCAGTGCCGATTACACCGCCACGTTGCCGGTAACCGTTACCATCAGAGTGGTGGCCGAAGCGGAAGGCATGCTGCTCAACACCGACTTTCGCGGTAAAGAACAGCCGACCAACGTGCTGGCATTCCCTGCGGAAATGCCGCCGATCCCGGCGAGTGCGCTCGAAGAACTGGAGCTGGGTGATCTCGTGATTTGTCTGAAAGTGGCCGAGCGTGAGGCCGCCGAGCAGGGCAAAGCGGTCAGTCAGCATCTGGCGCACCTGACAATCCACGGCACCCTCCATCTGCTGGGCTTTGATCACGTGGAAGAGGCCGCTGCGGTGGCCATGGAGGCGCTTGAAACTCGCGTGCTGCAAGGCCTGGGGCTGCCCGATCCGTATGCCTGAGCGGAACCGCACACGCGTCGGTAAACGACAATATAATCCTTCTCACAAAGGCGAGTAACGCCTGACTGCAAAAGCATCAATGAACGACGAAGATTCCAGGCGTGAAGACCAACCTACCGTTGTAACCCGCATCCGCCGGCTACTCAGGGGCGAGCCGGACAGCCGCGAAGAGCTGATTGAGCTGCTTGACGACCCGCGCTGGTTGTCGGTGCTTGAACCACAGGAACTGCACATGCTGAAGGGTGTGATGCAGGTCTCCCGTATGCAGGTTCGTGAAGTCATGGTGCCCCGTGCGCAGATCGTGGTGATCGAGCGCGATACGCCTACCGACGACATCCTGCGCACCATTATCGACTGCGGCCACTCACGGTTTCCGGTTATCGGTGACGATCGCGATGAAGTGCTCGGCATCCTGCTGGCCAAGGATTTGCTGCGCTTTTACGTCGAGTCACCGGATCAACCGTTCAACCTGTCGGCGTTTATCCGGCCGGCAACGTTTATTCCCGAGAGTAAACGCCTGGATACACTGCTGCAGGAGTTCCGGGCGTCGCGCAATCACATGGCGATTGTCGTGGATGAGTACGGCGGCACGTCCGGCTTGCTGACGATCGAGGATGTGCTGGAAGAAATCGTCGGAGAAATCGACGACGAGCATGACCCTCAGGAAGCCGAGCATATCGAGCAGCACGGTGGCAACTGGAACGTGATGGCGTTAACTCGTATTGATGAGTTCAACGAATACTTCGAGTCGGAACTGGATGATGCCGACTACGAGACGATCGGTGGTTTAGTCATGCGCGCGTTCGGCCGTATGCCGCGTCGGGGTGAAGCAGTCAGCAGCGGCGGTTTCCGCTTTAGAGTGGTGCAGGCGGACCGCCGGCGTATCCATCGGCTGGAAGTCACCCGTGACGAGGACGGACTGCTCGCCGAGTGACCATGCCCGGGCCTCCGTTACCCGCTGAACGGCGGATAGATCGTCTGCTTGCGTTTATAGCCGGTGCATCACTGGTGCTCACCTTCGCGCCGTTCGAAATGCCCTGGCTCGCCCCGTTGCCGCTGGCCCTGCTGCTATGGCTGCTGCGTGATGCAGCGCCGGCGGCGGCACTGCGCTACGGTTTTCTGTTCGGCCTCGGCTTTTTCGGCTGCGGCACCTACTGGCTATACGTCAGCCTCAACGTGCTGGGCGGACTGCTGCCGCCCTTTGCGGTGCTACTCATGCTCTGCCTGATCGCGGCCACGGCGACCTTTGTCGCGGCCGCCGCGTGGCTGACGGTGCGGGTGACGCCACGCGGCAGTGTCTGGTTGCGCGGGCTCATCGTGTTTCCCGCCGCCTGGGTGCTGACGGAATGGGGTCGTGGCTGGATGGTCACGGGTTTCCCCTGGCAGAGTCTCGGTTACGGTCAGGTGGAAACACCGTTCGGCACGCTTGCCGCCATCACCGGCGTGTATGGCGTCACCTGGGCTGTCGTCCTGATGGCCGGCGCGCTGTATGTCGCGGTGATGCGCGGTTGGGCGACACGCATGCTGTTGGCGGCATCCGTTATCGTGATGCTCGCGGGACTGCAGAGCAGCTATGACAAGCAATGGACGGTTGACGCAGGCAAACCGCTGCGGATCGGCCTGGTGCAGGGTGCTATTCCGCAGGAACTGAAATGGAATCCTGCGCAACTGCAACCTACGCTGGATCTTTATCGCCGGCTCAGCCTCGAATTGCCGGACCGCGATCTGATTGTCTGGCCCGAGGCTGCCGTGCCGGCGCTGCCGTTTGAAGTACCTGACTTTCTTGAAGAGATGCACGAAGTCATGGTGGAACGTGACACGCAGTTGTTCACCGGCATTCTCACCTTCCAACCCGAGAACGGTACCTTCCTGAACACATTGTGGGCGATCGGTGCTGAGCAGGGTCAGTACCACAAGCGCCATCTGGTCATGTTCGGCGAATACTTCCCGCTGCCGAATTTTGTGAAACGCTGGTTGCGGATTATGAATCTGCCGTCGGAAAGCATTGCGCCGGGCGCTGATGATCAGCCGCTGTTAACGGCCAGGGGTGTCCCGGTTGCGGCAACGATTTGTTATGAACTTGCCTTTGGCGCTGAGCAGCTTGGTTTTCTTCCCGAGGCGCAGCTACTCATCAATGTCAGCAACGATGCCTGGTTTGGCGATACCATCGCGCCGCATCAGCACCTGCAAATCGGCCAGATGCGGGCGCGCGAATCGGGCCGCTGGCTGCTGCGCGCAACGAACACCGGCATTACCGCGGTGGTCGATCCTGCCGGCCAGGTGACTGAGCGAATCGCCCAGTTTGAGCCCGGTGTGATTATTGCCGACGTGATCCCCCGCAGCGGCGCTACGCCCTACGTGCGTGCGGGCAATTACCCCGTCATCGCGCTGGCGCTGTGGTGTATCCTAGCCGCCCTTTTGTGGAACGCCCGGAGAGCAACGCGTTGAGCACGGCCGCCGAAAATCTGAACCCCTATAACCCGGCAGACATTGAAGCTGACGCGCAGTCGTTCTGGGATGAGCACCAGTCATTTGTCGTTAACGAAGACGAGGGCAGGGAAAAGTTTTATTGCCTGAGCATGTTTCCGTACCCGAGCGGCCGGTTACACATGGGTCACGTGCGCAACTACACCATCGGCGATGTGGTCTCGCGTTATCAGCGCATGCTCGGTAAAAATGTGTTGCAGCCGATGGGCTGGGACGCCTTCGGCCTGCCTGCGGAAGGCGCCGCACTGAAGCACGGACTGCCCCCTGCGAAATGGACGCGCGAAAACATCGACTACATGCGGGGGCAGCTGAAAAGTCTAGGCTTTGCCTACGACTGGACCCGCGAGTTGGCCACCTGCGACCGTGAATACTACCGGTGGGAACAGTGGTTCTTTACGCAGCTGCTGGAAAAGGGTGTCGCTTATAAGAAGAGTGCGGTCGTCAACTGGGATCCGGTTGACCAGACGGTGCTTGCCAACGAACAGGTCATCGACGGCAAAGGCTGGCGTTCCGGCGCGACCGTTGAGCGGCGCGAGATTCCGCAGTGGTTTTTCCGGATCACGGACTATGCGGATGAGTTGCTTGAAGAGCTTGATGATCTGGACTGGCCGGAGCCCGTCAAGACCATGCAGCGCAACTGGATTGGTCGTTCTGAAGGGCTGGAGGTCGACTTTGGTATTGAAGGCAGCGACGCGACGCTGCGTATCTATACGACGCGTCCCGACACGCTGCTCGGTGTGAGCTACATGGCGGTGGCGGCAGAACACCCGCTGGCGGTGCAGGCCGCGCAGGGCAACCCGGAATTACAGGCCTTCCTGGCCGAGTGCCAGCAGAGCGGAGTCTCGGAAGCCGTGGTGGAAACCATGGAAAAGAAAGGCAAGCCGCTCGGCGTTAATGCCGTCCATCCGATTACCGGGGTGCCGGTGCCGGTGTGGGTCGCCAATTTTGTACTCATGGGTTACGGCACCGGCGCCGTGATGGCAGTGCCTGCGCATGATCAGCGCGATTATGAATTCGCGCGTGAATACGGTTTGCCGATTCGTCAGGTTATTGCGCCGGCGTCGGCTGAGCAGGCCTGCGATATAGACAGCGAGGCCTTTGTTGCCAAGGGCGTGTTATGCAACTCGGGTAAGTACGACGGCTTGAGTTCCGCCGACGCCTTTAACGCGATTGCGGATGATCTGGAAGGCGAGGGTAAAGGCAACCGTCGCGTTAACTACCGGCTGCGTGACTGGCTGATCTCGCGTCAGCGTTACTGGGGTGCGCCGATTCCCGTCATTGAGACCGCCGATGGTGAGCCGATGGCGGTAGCGGCCGATGACCTGCCTGTCCTTCTGCCTGAGGACGTCACGCTGGACGGCGCCGGTTCGCCGCTCAACAGTATGCCGGAGTTTCTCGAGACGACTGCGCCTGACGGTACTGCGGCGAAGCGTGAGACCGACACCTTCGACACCTTTATGGAGTCATCCTGGTACTACGCGCGCTTCTGTTGCCCGGATGCCGATCGGATGCTGGATGAGCGCGCTAACCACTGGTTACCGGTTGATTTGTATATCGGCGGTATTGAGCACGCCATACTGCATCTGCTGTATGCGCGCTTTTTCCACAAATTGCTGCGTGACGCCGGGCTGGTAACCAGTGACGAACCGTTCAAGCGGCTGCTGACTCAGGGCATGGTGCTGAAAGACGGTGCCAAGATGTCGAAATCACTGGGTAATACAGTCGATCCGCAGGAACTGATCAGCGCGTACGGGGCCGATACCGTGCGGCTCTTCATGATGTTCGCGTCGCCGCCGGAGCAGTCACTCGAGTGGTCGGATGAAGGCGTGAAAGGCGCCTATCGTTTTCTCCGTCGCCTCTGGGATCGTGTGCAACAGCATGTTGCCGGCGAAGTCACGCCGGGCGGACGTGTCGATCAGGCTGCGCTCAACAGCCGGCAAAAAGAATTGCGCAAACATGTCCATGACACCGTGGCGAAGGTCAGTGATGATATTGGCCGACGCTACACATTCAATACCGCCATCGCCGCCACGATGGAACTCGTCAATGCGCTGAATCGCTTTGCGCCACAGAACGACACTGATCGTTTGCTGGTGCAGGAAGCGTTGGAAAACGTGGTGCTGGTGCTTGCTCCGATCGTGCCGCACCTGTCGCACACACTCTGGAGGCAGCTTGGCCATACTGACGCGGTGATCGATGCCGCATGGCCGCAGGCTGACGACAGCGCGCGCGCCGCCGACAGTGTTACGCTGGTCGTGCAGGTTAACGGCAAGCTGCGTGCGCGAATCGAGATCGCCGCCGGTCTGGATAAAGATGCCGTCGAAGCTGCGGCGCTGGCCGACGAGAACGTACAGCGCTTCATCGCGGACAAAACAGTTCGCAAGGTCATCGTGGTGCCCGGGAAGTTAGTCAATGTCGTCGTCTGAACGCGCATCCGTAATCGTCTGTCTTGGTGCTTTGCTGGCGCTGTCGGCGTGCGGGTTTCGTCTGCAGGGCAGCCAGACGTTTCCGGAAGTCATGGCAACCACGTATATAGAAGCTGAAGACCGCTACTCGGAGTTCTACCGGGGTCTGCGCCTGGCGCTGGAACAAGGCGGTGTGGCGGTAACTGACTCCGTTGTCGCGGCAACGGCGGTCTTGCGCATCGAGCAGGATCAGACCGGCCGGAGCGTGCTGACGGTATCCAGCCGCAACGTGCCCACCGAGTACGATGTCTACTACCGCATCACCTACTCGGTTTGGGCGGATGGCGCTGAGATCTTGCCATCGCGCTCGCTGACGAAACGGCAGGATTTTACCTTTGACTCCACTCAGGTGCTCGGTAAAAGCCGCGAGGAAGAAGTATTGCGCGAAGCAATCGCACAAGACCTGGTGCGTCAGGTGGCCCAGCAGCTGGCGCGACTCTGACCCGCCATGCAACGCGTTTTCCTGCGGTTTTTCTCTTATGCACTCGTGACCTTTGTCATCGTGGTGCTGATGTTGTCGATTGCTGATCGCGTGCCCGGCGGCCTTGATTTTGAGCATGTCGTCGACGGCATCGAAGCGCCAACCAGTGAATTTTCGCCTGTCGAGATACTGCAAAATCTGTTGTTACTGATTTCGGCCGGTTGTTTTTTACTGGTCGCGTGGATTGATCGTCTCCGGCGGCCGATGGCGGCTTCGATCGCGGCGCTGATGCTCGCGAGTCTGATCCGTGAGCTCGACTTCTTTCTGGATTTTTATGTGGTCGACAATCTCTGGCAGGCGCTGTGTGTTGCGCTGGTGTCGGCCGGCATTGTCTACGGTATGCGTAACAGGCAGCGTTTTGTGCAGGGCTGGAAGCGCAGCTGGCCGTCGGCCGGCCTGGCCCTGATTATGGGTGGTTACATTCTGCTGATAGCGTTCGCGCAGCTGGTCGGACACGGCCCGCTGTGGCAGGCCGTGCTGGCGGAAAATTACCTGCGGGTCGTTAAAGTCGCTGCAGAGGAGTTCGTGGAACTGGGTGCGTACATCATCATCATGATCGGCACGGTCGAATTCCTCTGGGCGTGGTCACGCCTGCCGCGTAAACGCAAACGCGGCTGAGCCTGATTTACAGCTTGGTCGGGTTCGGTACGCCCGGATAAACCTCTTCCGGGTCGAATACCTTTTCGTGCTCCGTGTACGTCAAGGGCAGCGGCGCATCGGCGTTGCTGACTTCACCGCCGGTGGGCACCGTACGGTAAAAGCAGGAGCGGTAGCCGACATGGCAGCTTGCGCCCGCACCGCCGACATCGACACGCAGCCAGACACAATCCTGATCGTCATCGATTCTCAGTTCGCGAATTTTCTGCGTCAGGCCGCTGGTGGCGCCCTTGTGCCAGATTGCCTGGCGACTCCGGCTGAAGTAGTGGGCTTCGCCGGTCTCAATGGTCAGTGCCAGCGCCTCGGCATTCATAAAGCCGTGCATAAGCAGCTCGCCGCTCGTGTAGTCGGTGGTCACCGCCGGCATGAGGCCATGGGCATCGAATCGCGGAGCCAGCGTGGCGCCTTCTTCGACTTCTTCGACCGTCTCGCGCGGCCCGAAAATTTTCCTGGGGTCCAAGGTTAAGCTCTCTCGTTTATACTGTTTTGCCGCCGATTCGCCCGCGATTCTAGCTGTTCAGCGGCTCAGGCTATTGATTCGCCCGCGATTCTAGCTGTTCAGCGGCTGCGCCGCTGAAACGCGGGAAAACTCCTACTACACCCATTATTATAGCGACCCCACGCACCGAAGTACCTAGCCCCCGTAATGACCCTCTTTCTCCACAACACACTGACGCGCAGCAAACAGCCGTTCGAGCCCCTCGAGCCGGGCAAGGTAGGCGTTTACGTCTGCGGGCCGACCGTGTACAACCCGCCGCACATCGGCAACGCGCGGCCCGCCGTGGTATTCGACGTGCTGGTGCGATTTTTGCGCACCCGCTACGCCGTGACCTATGTCCGCAACATCACCGACGTCGACGACAAGATCAACGCGGCCGCAGCGGAGCTGGGCGAATCCATCGCGACGGTAGCGGAGCGGCATGTTGCGAATTATCACGCCGATATGCAGGCACTCGGCGTGTTGCCGCCGGACGTTGAGCCCTACGCAACGCATCACATCGACGAAATGATCACCATGATCGGGCAGTTGATCGACAAGGGGTTTGCCTACGCGGCGGAAGGTCATGTGCTGTTCCGGGTGTCGTCATATGACGATTACGGCAAGCTGTCGCGACGTGACCGGCGGCAGTTACTCGACGGCGCCCGGGTGGAGGTCGCACCTTACAAAGAGGACGCCGGCGACTTCGTGCTGTGGAAACCGTCCGATGATGAACAGCCGGGGTGGGACAGCCCCTGGGGTCGCGGACGGCCGGGTTGGCATATCGAGTGTTCGGCGATGGCGGCGAAGCATCTCGGCGTCACCATCGATATCCACGGCGGCGGTAATGACCTGATTTTTCCGCACCACGAAAATGAAATCGCGCAGAGCACCTGCGCGCATGACGGAGATGTATTTGCGCGCTACTGGCTGCACAACGGTTTCGTCAACGTCGACCACACCAAGATGTCGAAATCACTTGGCAATGTTGTGCTGGTGCGCGAACTGCTGGAGCAGGCGCCCGGTGAGGTTGTGCGGCTGGCATTGCTGAATGCGCATTACCGGCAACCGCTGGACTGGTCGGCGGACGTGCTGGCCGAGGCGAAACGTAAGCTGGATCGTTTGTATAACGCGTTGCGTAAAGTGCAGGGCTGGGAAGCCGACTGGACAGCTGCGCCGCTGGATCGTGAATTTGTCGCCGCGCTCGAAGATGACATCAATACACCGCGTGCGCTGGCTGCAATGTTCGCGCTGGCGAAAGAGATAAATCGTCTGACCAAGGACAGCAGCGACTCTGAAGAGGCGCTCGCCCTTGCGCGGTCGCTGCGCGCCGGCGGCGCGATATTAGGCCTGCTCGATGGCGACCCCTCAGCCTGGGCGGTCAGCGATGAAGCGGCCGATATTGATGCGGCGGCAATCGATGCGTTGCTGGCACAGCGCACCGCCGCGCGCGAGGCCAAAGATTTCGCGACAGCGGATCGGATTCGTGATGAATTGTCGGCGCTGGGTGTTGTCATAGAGGATAGCCCGGACGGACCGCAGTGGCGGCTCGCCGGGGACTGACCATGACAACGATAGCCGCGGCACAAGAGGAACTGATTGAAGAGTTTCAGTTATTCGATAACTGGCTCGACAAGTATCAGTACCTGATCGATCTCGGCAGGAAGCTCCCGGCATTTCCCGACGACTACAAGACGGAAGAGTATCGTCTGCACGGCTGTCAGTCGCAGGTGTGGTTGCGTGCGGACGGCAACCGGGCGCAACTGGAGTTTTCCGCGATCAGTGATTCGGCGATTGTCTCAGGGCTCATCGCGGTGCTGATGCGTGTGTATAGCGGGCGTTCCGCCGAAGAGATTCTCAACACGCCGCCGGATTTTATCGACGCGATCGGTCTGGATGCGCATCTGAGCCCGACCCGCAGCAACGGGTTGCACGCCATGATCGATGCCATCAAGGGGCATGCGGCACAGTGCGTTGGCTGATCCGCTGTTATCAGCGATTTTTGTCGCCGCTGTTCGGTCCGTCGTGTCGCTATCAGCCGACTTGCTCTGCGTATGCGGACGAGGCGATAGCGCGGTATGGCAATCTGCGCGGCAGCTGGCTGGCGCTGCGTCGCATACTGCGGTGCCAGCCGTTCGCCGGCTTCGGTTATGACCCGGTGCCGGACGTGTTTCAATGGTGGGGACGGCAGCCACTGCAGAGTTATAACCAGGAAGCGGATGCCGACGTGACAGGAATGAAAGAGGGTAGTCAGACAGATGAACGCTGACATCGACGGACACCTGCTCGACATTTTGTGCTGCCCGATTACGCGGCGCTCGCTAAAGCGATTTGATGATGCATCGCTGGGCCGGCTGAACGCCGCAATCGCCGGGGGCGAAGTCCGCAATCATGGTGGCAATGTGCTCACCGAGCCGCTCGACGCCGCGCTGGTCACGACCGAAGGCGATCTGGTGTACCCGCTGCGCGACGGTGTGCCTGTGCTGTTTGAAGAGGAGTGCATCCACTGGGCTGCTTACCGGTGATCAGCACGTCCGGCGCACCGGAGCTCACCCGAAACGGGTGTATCATGTCCTCGTGAGGCTTTACCCCGAAAAACTGGCAGCTCAGCTCGGTCGCGGGCTGGCCCCGGTTTACGTCCTGTCCGGTGACGAGCCGCTCACAGCGGGAGAACTGGCGGATGCAATTCGCACAGCCGCCCGCGCAGACGGTTATGACGAGCGTGAGTCGCACGTGGTGACCAACGCCAATCAGTTCCGCTGGGACGATTGCTTCAGCAGCCTCGATAATCTCTCTTTGTTTGCCAACCGCCGCATCTTTGAATTGCGGTTGCCGAACGGCAAGCCGGGCAGGGAAGGCGGCAAAGTGCTGACCGAACTGGCGGCGAACCCGCCGCCGGACACGGTCGTTCTCATCCATCTGCCGCGGCTCGACAATCGCTCGAAACAGGCGAAGTGGGCAGCCTCGCTGGAGCAGACGGGGGTCTGGATTGATATCTATGAGCCTGACGCGCGGGAATTGCCGGGTTGGCTTGCGGGTCGCGCACGTGCGGCAGGTCTGCAGTTCGAACCCGACGCACTTACAGCGCTGGCCGCGCGGACGGAAGGCAACCTGCTTGCTGCGCAACAGGAAATCAACCGGCTGGCGCTGTTGCTGCCGGGTGCAACCATCACTGCTGATCATGTCACGGGGAGTGTCGCCGACGGGGCACGCTTTGATGTGTATCAATTGGCTGACGCGGCGCTTAATCAGGATGCCGCGCGCGCCCTGCGTATCTTGCTCGGACTGCGGCGCGAAGGCATTGCCGATGCGCTGGTGTTATGGGCCATTAATCGCGAAGTGATCATGTTGCTTAACCTGTGGACCGACATGCAGAAAGGCGCGCAATTGGCCGGCGCCTTCAAGAAGCATCGCATCTGGGACAAGCGCCAGCCACCTTACCGCCGGGCCCTCGAGGCGCACAACGAAACGACGCTGCGCCGGTTGACCCGGCGCGCGGCAGAAACCGATCGCATCGTGAAGGGGGCCGCGTTTGGCACACCCGACGGTGCGATGCAGGAACTCGTAATGCTGCTCGCACAACCCGATAATCCGGGCCTGCACAGCTGAACCATGACGAGTCTGTCATCTATCGACACAGCAACCGTAAAACAAAAGCCGTTGGCCATCATGGGCGGCGCATTCGATCCGGTGCACTACGGCCATGTCCGTACCGCAGCGGAGTTACGTGAAGTCTGTGATTTTGGTGAAGTGCTTTTTATTCCCTCCGCCAATCCGCCGCACCGGGAGCGACACATTGCACCGGCCGACCTGCGGGTGCGCATGCTCGAAGCGGCGCTGGCGGGTGTTCAGGCCGCGGATGACGGCGAGGAGTGGTGCAGTATCGACCACCGCGAGCTCCGGCGGGACGGCCCGTCCTGGACCGTGCTGACGCTTGAGGAGCTGCGCAGGGAGGCAGGTTCACGCAGCATGTGTATGATGGTGGGCATGGATGCATTCCTCTCGCTAGGGAGCTGGCATCGATGGGAAGAGCTGCCGGGCCTTGCGCACATTGTTGTGGCGCACCGGCCGGGTTGGCAGCCCCCGCAATCGGGCGAGCTGGGCGATTTCGTGCAGTCACATCTGACAACGGATGTGGGCGACTTGCATGAGGTTTCAGCCGGCCGTCTGTTTATCCACGAAGTTACCCAACTGGATATTTCGTCTTCGGACATTCGCAGGAAGATTGCCGCAGGGCATGCAGCTGACGATTTGCTGCCGCCTGAGGTGCTGCGTATCGCCGTCGAGTCCGGTTGTTACGCAGGTCCACCGACACAGGAGCATCACACATATGCATAGCGAAGAGTTGCTTCAACTCGCACAGACTTCGCTCGAAGACTTGAAAGCCCGGGATGTCAGCGTATTTGATGTACGCGACATGACTTCAGTAACCGACTATTTGCTGATTGCGACCGGCACGTCCGACCGGCACGTGCGCTCACTTTCGGACAAACTTATTCAGAACGTCAAACAGGCCGGACTATCACCGTTGGGTGTTGAAGGACAGGACAGCGGTGAGTGGGTATTAATCGACCTGAACGACGTGATCGTGCATGTGATGCAGCCGCGTACCCGTGAGTTCTACAAATTGGAAGATTTGTGGACGCTGGGTGATCGCGACGGTCTGGAACAGGCCGGGCACTGATTCACCGGGCCACGGCCCGCTCAGTTAATGCGCATCAATGTACTCGCTGTGGGCACCCGGATGCCCTCCTGGGTGACGACGGGCACTGATACCTACGTCAAGCGCTTGCCCCGTCATATCGATCTGCGTTTTACCGAGATTCCGGCTGCACCGCGCACCTCCGGTGCAACACCGCAAAAAATCCTCACGAAAGAAGGCGACGCCCTGCTCAAAGCGGCGCGCGACGCCGACTATGTCATTGCGCTGGACGAGCGTGGCAAAAGCTGGAATTCCCGCCAGCTGGCTGACGAACTGCAGATCTGGATGAATGAATACCCGCGCGTTGCCCTGCTGGTGGGCGGCGCAGACGGGCTGGATCCGCGCTGCCGCGCTGCCGCGCAGCGCACCTGGTCGCTGTCGGCGCTCACACTGCCACATCCCTTGGTGCGCGTGGTTCTCGCGGAGCAACTCTATCGGGCATGGACGCTCCTGCAGGGGCATCCGTATCATCGCGAGTAATGACGACCGCAACCCCTCACAAGCGCGCGCTGGTGCTCGCGTCCGCCTCGCCGCGGCGCAGGGAATTGCTGGGCGTACTGGGTGTCGAATTCAAAGTGGCGCCGGCCGATATCGACGAGACGGTGCAGCCCGGCGAGACGCCTGAGGCCTACGTGAGGCGCATGGCGCTGGGCAAAGCAGAGGCGGGTTATGCCGCAGCGGGCAGCGACAGCGCGGTGCTGGGTAGCGACACCGCGGTGGTCATTGATGGCCGCATACTCGGCAAGCCGGACGACAGGGCTGCCGCTATTGCGATGCTGACTGAATTGTCCGGTCGCACGCATCGTGTGATGAGTGCGGTCGCGTTGCTGGATGTGGAGGGCTGCAGCGAGGCGCTCAGCGTTACCGAGGTGACGTTCCGCACGATCATTGCGAAGGAAGCCGATCAGTACTGGGCTACCGGTGAACCGGCAGACAAAGCCGGCGGCTATGGCATACAGGGTCGCGGCGCGGTATTTGTGCGGGCTATACAGGGCAGTTATTCCGGCGTTGTCGGCCTGCCGCTATTTGAAACTGCAGCGCTGCTGGAAGAGCGCGGCTACGGACCATTGATGCAAGCATGAAAGAAGAAATACTGATTAATGCAACGACGCGTGAGGTTCGTGCTGCCGTACTGAACGACGGGGTGCTGCAAGAGCTTGTGGTGGAGCGCTCATCGCGCAGCAGCCTGCTCGGCAACATCTACAAAGGCAAAGTGTCTCGTGTGCTGCCAGGCATGCAGGCAGCCTTTGTTGAGGTCGGCCTCGATCGCACTGCCTTTTTGCATGCATCGGATTTGCACCGGGCTGAAGGTGAAGCCGGGGCCCGCGACAACGGTGTGCCCGACATCCGGCAACTGGTGCGCGAAGGTGATCAGATTCTGGTGCAGGTATTGAAGGAGCCGCTCGGCACCAAAGGTGCGCGACTGACCACCTTTATAACGATTCCTTCACGTTACCTTGTCTTGCTGCCGAGCCGGCCGGGTATCGGCATCTCATCGCGTATCGAGGACGATGGCGAACGCGATCGACTGCGTGAAACTCTGGAGGGATTGATGCCCCCGGATGCGCAACACGGCTACATTGTGCGCACGGCGGCCGAAGGCGCGAGCACAGCGGCGCTCGAAGCAGACATCAGGTTTCTCGACAAATTGTGGAGCCGCATTTGTGCCAAAGATGCGACAACGTCTGGTGTCGCCAAAATTCATGCTGACCTGCCGCTCGAGGTGCGGGCGCTGCGTGACCTTGCACATGATCACATTGAGCGGGTGCGGGTTGATTCGGAGCAATGCCTTGAGTCAATGCGTTCGTTTGCGAGTGAATTCATGCCGCAGCTGGAACCCGTCATCGAACTGTACGGTGGACGCCGGCCGATTTTCGATCTCTATGCAATTGATGATGAGATCGACAAAGCACTCGACCGTAAAGTTGGGCTGAAGTCCGGCGGCTACCTGATTATCGAACAGACCGAGGCCATGAGTACCATTGATGTCAACACGGGTGCCTATGTCGGTCACAGCAATCTGGAAGAGACTATTTTCCGCACCAATCTCGAAGCCGCGGTCGCCATCGCGCGGCAACTACGGCTACGTAACCTCGGCGGCATTATCATTCTCGACTTCATTGACATGCAGTCTGAGAATCATCGGGAGCAGGTGCTGGCCGCGCTGGAGGCGTCGCTGGCCGGTGATCATGCGCGCAATCAAATTTCACATGTTTCGCCACTCGGCCTCATCGAGATGACGCGCAAACGCACGCGTGAAAGTCTGGAGCATGTTTTGTGCGAGCCGTGCCCGGTGTGTGAGGGTCGCGGCCACATTAAGACACCGGAAACGGTGTGCTACGAAATTTTCCGGGAAATACTGCGGCAGCACCGGCAGTTCCCGCTCGGTGAACTCGTCGTGCTTGCGCACGACGATGTCGTAGAGCTGCTGCTGGATGAGGAATCCGGTTCACTGGCTGAACTCGAAGAGTTGACCGGTCGCCCGCTGCGCCTGCAGGCGCAGAACATGGACGCCCACGACGCGTTCGAAGTTGTGCCGATGTGAGCGCGGCGCGGTAAGCTGGCGAACGGGTTATGTCGGGATTTTTCAACAGATTAGGTACATGGCTGCTGCGCATAGCTGCGGGCGCTGTCATCCTGCTCGCGTTACTCGTGGGCGTTGCCCGGCTGCTGCTGCCGGAAGCGCCGCGCTTTGCTGACGACGTCCGGCGTGCCGCGCAGCAGGCAACCGGTTTCGATATTGATTTTCAGCTGCTGAGCGCGGGCGTCTCGCTGTACGGGCCGGAACTGCGGCTGACCGACGTAACGGTCAACTGGCCGACCGGCGAGCAGGCCTTTGCCGCAGGGGAAATCAGCATTGCCGTTGATGTCGTCCAGCTCATCACGCAGCAGCAGGTCGCGCCGGCATTGCTGCATATCGAAGATCTGGCGGCCGAACTGGAAATTACGGCTGAGGGCAGTGTGCTGTTGCAAGGACGGCCGTTAGAGGATTTTGCCGCCTCCGCCGAACCGGGGCAGCAATTGGAGGCGCTGCGCGTGAGCCTCGAAGACGTGGACGTGCGTTTCGCGGATCGGCAGCGTGGTATCGCGCCGGTTGGTATGAGTGTCAAATATCTGCTTGCCGATATCGATACCGCGGAAGTGGCGGTTGAAGCAGACATTCGATTGGCAGCAGACCTTGCCGAGAAGATCGAAATCGACGGTGTCGCGCCGATCGAACTGTTTGCTGATCGCGCGGCGCTGACGTCGGCGGATCGGTGGAGTCTCTCTGTCAACGTGGATGATTTTCGTCTGGGCTCGTGGATGCAGTTGACAGATCAGTTCGACTCGCCGGTCCTCGACGGTGAGGGTGCCGCGAGTGCCGAGCTGGAGTTCGCAGGTATACAGCCCGCCGCCATACGCGTGGATGCCGATATTAGTGAGTTGCTGCTGTCGCAGCCCGGCAGTGACCCGGTTTACTACGACTCTATCAGCGGCGAAGTGAGCTGGAAAAACGAGGCGGCCGGCTGGCAGGCCAGTGGTCGCGACCTGCGCTTTGTACGTGACGGTCAGCGGCGCTTAGACGGCCAGTTTCGCGTAAATCAGCGTAGCAATGAAGACGGTTCGGCCAACTGGTCCGTGTCGGCAGAATCGCTGTCGCTCACCGATCTGATGCCGTTCGCCACGGCACTGGTTGCACCGCAGTTGCAGGAAGCCGGGATCAGCGGCCGCGCGTCCGGGGATATCTGGCGGCTGCAGAGCGATGCCGAACTGGTCGCCGGCGAACTGCGCGAATACAGCGTGGAGGGCGACTTCGAAAATCTCGGCTATGTCGATGCGGAGCGCGGTATTAACGCTCGTGGCCTGAGTGGTGCACTGCGGGCAGATCAGAGTGGCGGCAGCCTGCGTCTCGCAACACGCGATGCACTGCTGGGATGGGATGCCTGGTTCCGCGAAGCGTTGCCGGTCACATCGCTGGAAGGGCTCGCGGTATGGCGGGTGGTCGATGACCGGCTGCGACTGATCGTCAGCGACCTGTTTGCTGAAACGCCTGACGGCGGCGGCACGGCGTCGCTCGAATTGACAACGGACTTGTCGTTTAAAGAGCCCTGGGTTGATCTGACCGCCGAAGCGAGCATGCAGGATGCCACGCAGGTGGTTAAATATCTGCCGCGCAAAGTGCCTGACAAAACGGTGGCCTGGCTTGGTCGCGCGCTTGAGAAAGGTTCCTCGCCCCGCACCGAGTTCCGGCTGCGCGGCCCGTTGCGCAAGTTCCCGTTCCGTAACGATGGCGGTGAATGGCTCATCGACATCGAATACACCGATGCACGTCTGCAGTTTGCAGATGACTGGCCGGTGGTCGAAAGCTCGTCCGGTCAGCTGGTGTTGGAGAATGAGTCGATCTACAGCACCCGCAACAGGGCATCAATTGGTGGTCTTGATTTTGTCGACAGTCAGGTGCGGATCGCGGACCTGAAACAGGCGGAACTTGAGATTGCCGCCAAGGGGCAGGTGCTGCTGCCGGAGTTGTTGCGATTCCTGCGTGACACCCCCATCGCCGAACGTCTCGGGGATGTTTTTAACGACGTGCGGGCGGGTGGTCAGGGCGAGCTGCAGGGCCGTTTCCGGGTGCCGATACGTAAGCTCGATCAGTGGCAGTTGCAGGCGACGCTTGACGTCACTGACGCGTCTGCCTGGTTGCGCACACTGGATACGCGCTTGGACGACATCAGCGGACGGGTGCGGATTGCTAATACGTATGTTTCGGGCGATGCGCTGACAGCGACGTTGCTGGGTGAGCCGGTCGTCATCAATATAGAACCGGATAAATCGGCAGATGCGACAGTCACCCATCGCGCGACTGTGGCCGGTCGTTTCCCGTACGCAAAAATTGAAGCGGAACTGGGCCTGCCGCGGCTGGGCAGGATCAGCGGGTCAACCGCGATGACGGCAGAAGCATTGTTTCCTGTGCGCAGCAGCGACGAACCGTTTCGTATGGTTGTTACCTCACAGCTTGAAGGCCTCGCCATTGCGCTCCCTGAGCCGTTGCGCAAGGAGGCGGCGGCCGTGGAAGATTTTTCTGCGGTGGTCAGCTTCCCGGCCGACGGCGCGATCGATATCGGCCTCAGTCTTGAGCGCGGCGTGCTCGCCGATATCAACTATCGTCGCAACAGCGATGGATGGTCGTTGCGCGGCGGGCGTGTGCGCAGCGGCGCTGGCGACGACGCGCCATCAAGCGAGGACGGCATTGCACTAACCGTGGTAACCGACCGCTTGCGGGTGGAAGACTGGGTGGAGGCTTTTGGCGACACGCAGAGCGCCGCCGCCGGCCCGGGCGGTCGCAGCGGTGCAGCTCGCCCCTGGGAAAGTTACTTTTCGACGGCGGTTGTGCGGGCCGAAGAGCTTGAAGTGCTGGGCTACCGCTTCAGCGACACCGATGTAAAAGCAAACTTCGGAGCTGACAGTTGGGATCTGGATATCACCGGCCCCTGGATCGAGGGTCGTCTGAACGTTCCGTTTCAGCTGGACGGTAACGCCATGATTAGCGGTGAGCTTGCCCGGCTGCTGCTGATCGAGCCCGCTGCCGCTGACGCGGGCGCTGCCGATGAGTATTCGGCGTCGCCACTCGATATGCCCGGATTCTCCGGCACGATCAACGATTTCGCACTCGGCAATATGCGGCTCGGGCGGATGGTTGCGGATGTTCAGCCGGTGCCTGATGGCCTTGAAGCGCGCAGCGTGAAACTGACAGCACCCAGTTTTACCGGTGTGCTGTCGGGTGACTGGAAAATTATCGACAACGCGCAGCGCAGCCGGCTGCGTCTCGAGCTTGAGAGCAGCGATGTGGAACAAACGCTGCGACGGCTGGCCCTGGCCCCGGTAATTAGCGCTAAACAAGGTTCGCTGCAGGCTGACCTTATCTGGGAGGGCGGCCCGGGTGATGAAATTATCGGCGCGGCGACCGGCACGGTCGCGATGCGGGTCCGTGATGGCACGATCAGCGACATTGATGCGGGCGGAGGGCGTCTGCTGGGATTGCTCAGCGTGGCCGCGCTGCCGCGGCGGCTGGCGCTCGATTTCACGGACCTGACCGAGAACAAGCTGGCCTTCTCAAATATCAACGCTGATTTCCGGATCGATTTTGGTGACGCCTACACCTGCAACCTGGGGCTGGAAGGCGAGGTGGCTGACATGGCGCTGGTGGGTCGCACGGGGCTGAAGGCTCAGGATTACAATCAGGTTGCTGTGGTCCGCCCGCACCTGTCGAACATGTTGCCGGTGCCGGCCGCCTTCCTCGGCGGGCCAGCGGCGGGAGTCGCAGCGCTGCTGGTCTCGCAAATCTTCAAGAAGCCCATCAGCGGTATCGGTGAGACCTATTACACCGTGACCGGCGACTGGGAAAACAGCAACATTGAGCGGGTGCAGCGCGATGAGCTGGATACGACCCCGTTTGCCGACTGTCAGGCGCAGCTGCCGAATCTGTCACCCGAAGAAGTGGCGGCGATTGAAGAGCTCGTGAATCAGTCGGCGACTCAAAACGAGACAGCAGACGGCGAGACACCGTAAACTCCCCGCATGAATGAAGCAGACAGTAACGCGATTGAGGTTGCGCGCAGCAGCTTGCTGGCGCCCAGCGGCCTCGAGGAGCAACACCTGCAGGAAGCGCTCGGCCGCATGCTCAAAGGCGGTGTCGACAACGCTGACCTGTATTTTCAGTTCACCCGCAACGAGAGCTGGTCGCTGGAAGACGGCATCGTCAAAGAGGGCAGTCACAGCATTGATCAGGGTGTCGGCGTGCGTGCGATGGCCGGCGAAAAAACCGGCTTTGCTTATTCCGATGAATTGGTTGTTCCGGCGCTGATGGCATCCGCCGATGCGGCCGCGGCGATAGCGCGACAGGGCAGTTCCGGTGCGGTTGCTGCGTGGCAGTCGCCTGCGGGGCGCAATTTGTATCCGGCGATTGATCCGATCAATACGCTGGAAGATGCCGCCAAGGTGGAGCTGCTGCAGCGAGTCGATCGTGAGACCCGCGCGCTGGATTCGCGTGTTAAACAGGTGAATGCCAGCCTGGCCGCCGCACACGAGGTTGTGCTCGTGTGCGCGACCGACGGCACGTTTGCGGCGGATGTCCGGCCGCTGATCCGCCTGAACGTGTCTGTCATCGTCGAGGAAAACGGGCGGCGTGAACAGGGCTACAGCGGCGGGGGTGGCCGTCGCAGCTACGACTATTTTCTAAAAGATGACCAGTGCCTTGAGTACGGCCGCGAAGCGGTGCGTCAGGCACTGGTGAATCTGGAAGCGGACCCCGCGCCTGCGGGCGAGATGACTGTGGTGCTCGGCGCTGGCTGGCCGGGCGTGTTGCTGCACGAGGCTATCGGACACGGCCTCGAGGGTGATTTTAATCGCAAGGGCACGTCGGCATTCGCCGGCCGGATAGGCGAAAAGGTCGCGTCAGAACTATGCACCGTCGTGGACGACGGCACGCTCGCCGGTCGGCGGGGTTCACTGAACATCGACGACGAGGGCACGCAGACCTCAACGACGACGTTGATCGAAAACGGCGTCCTCAAAGGTTATATGCAGGACAAGCTGAACGCGCGGCTGATGGGTATGGATGCCACCGGTAACGGACGGCGCCAGTCGTTCGCGCATCTGCCGCTGCCGCGGATGACGAACACCTACATGCTGCCCGGCCCGCACAATGCCGACGAAATCATCGCTTCCGTCGACAAGGGCATTTACGCGCGCAATTTCGCAGGGGGTCAGGTCGATATCACGTCCGGTAAGTTCGTATTTTCGACGAGCGAGACCTACCTCATCGAGAACGGCAAAGTCGGCAAGCCGCTGAAAGACGCCACGCTGATCGGTGACGGCCCGTCGGTGCTCACACAGGTGACGATGGTCGGCGATGACCTCGAACTTGATGGCGGTATCGGCGTGTGCGGCAAAGAAGGCCAGTCGGTGCCTGTGGGCGTCGGCCAGCCCACGCTGCGGGTCGAAGGCCTGACGGTGGGCGGCGTCGCCGGCTGAATCCCCGCGCCCGGCAGGTGCGTTGTGCACAGCAGCCTTGACCCCGTCACCCGAGTAGGGGATAAACATCCCATGCTACGCATCTGGTTGACGAAACCGATCTACGAGACCCTGCCGTTTTTTTATCTGGTAGCGGGGATCGGTCTGCTCGTCGCCTCCCTGTATCTTGACTACTGGTACTGGCCCGAGCTGTGTCTCGCGTCCGGTGCCGCGTGTCTGATACTGGGCCTTTTCATCCTGCTGAAACGCCGCGATTTCCGGGCGGAAAAAAGGCCGGACGACTGATCTGAGCCTGATATACCCGTGACTACCGAAGAGACAGCAGCCCAGCAGGGCCGCCTGCAGGAGAGCGTCGCTCTGGCGCTGCAAAATGCCGCCAAACTGGGCGCGAGCCAGGCGGAAGCCAGCGCGAGCTTTGGTGCCGGGCTGTCCGTGACCGTGCGTCAGCAGGACATCGACACGCTCGAATACCATCGCGATCAGGGGCTCGATGTCACGGTGTATTTCGGCCAGCGCAAAGGCAGCGCCAGCACGACTGACCTGCGCCCTGACACCATTGCGGAGACCGTGGCTAAAGCGTGCTCGCTGGCCCGTTATGCGGCGGAAGACGAGGCGGCCGGCCTCGCTGATGCGGAACGCATGGCAACGGAGTTTCCGGATCTGGATCTTTACCACCACTGGGCGCTCGATGCCGACGCCGCGATCCGGCTGGCCACCGAGTGTGAAGCGGCGGCGCTCAGCGTCGACAAACGTATTAGCAATTCGGAAGGTGCCACGGTCGGTAAGCACGAAGGCTGCCGGGTTTATGGCAACAGTCACGGCTTCCTGGCGGGGTTCCCGGATTCGCAGCACAGTCTGTCCTGTTCGGTGCTGGCCAGTGAAGGCAACGCGATGCAGCGCGATTATGAGTACACCGTGGCGCGTGATCCGGGTGAACTGGTCGCTGCTGAAACGGTTGGCCGGCAGGCCGGCGAAGCGACGGTCGGCCGTCTGGGCGCGCGCAAACTCGATACACGGGTCACACCCGTCATCTACCCGGCCAAACTGGCGCGTGGTTTATTCGGCCATGCCCTCGGCGCGCTCAGTGGCGGTGCGCTGTATCGTCGGGCGAGCTTTTTGCTTGACTGCGTCGGCGAAGAAATTTTTGCGCCGCATATCACGTTGAGCGAACGGCCTCATTTGCTACGTGGCATGGGCAGCACAGCTTTCGACAGCGAGGGTGTCGCGACGCGTGAGCGCGATCTGGTTGCGAACGGAGTACTGCAGGGCTATGTGCTGGCGTCGTACTACGCCCGCAAGCTCGGCCTTGAATCCACCGGCAATGCCGGCGGCGTGCACAATCTCGTCGTCTCCGACACGAGCGTCAGCTATGCCGACCTTGTTGAGCAGATGGGCACGGGTTTCATTGTGACGGAGCTCATGGGGCAGGGTGTCAATTCCGTGACTGGTGACTACTCGCGCGGCGCTGCCGGCTTCTGGGTTGAAGACGGCGAAATCGCTTTCCCGGTGCACGAGGTGACGCTCGGCGGTAACCTGCGTGATATCTACAAGGGCATCCTGCAGATCGCCACCGACACCGATACGCGCGGCGGCATTCGCTCCGGTTCTGTGCTGATCGACAGCATGACGCTCGCGGGTAGCTGATTCAGCTCCGGTCGGCGTTGTTGTCCAGTAATTCGTAGAGACTCTGCTCGCCCAGCACCGTGCGTTGTGCGTTGTGCAAATCGAGAAACAGGTGACTGACCGCGGACGGCCAGCGGCCACCGCGGTAAACGTCTGATTCGTGTGCACCACGTACCGCTTCGAGCACCGTGGAGAGACTGATACCGGCCGGGTCGCGCGCGGGTAGCAGTTGATCGCGGTTGTCTATATGCAGCAGCCCGGCGCTCGATAAACGCTCGCGCACCTGCGCGAGCAGCAAGCCCGGAACGCCTATCCGCTCAGCCGCTTCGTTGGTCGTCATGGCGTCGTCGGTGCTGCGAAAGCGTTCGGCAACGAGCAGCATCAGGCTCAGCGCCATCTGTTCGACGAGTTCATTGCCGACCCGCAGGTTGCGATAGCCCACCCGGGTGTACTCCGGGTTCTGAAAGTAGAACGAGGCCTGCGCACCGATCAGGAGTATGAGCCAGCTGATGTAGAGCCATATCAGCGCAATAATAATGACGGCGAACGATGCGTAGATATCGGCATTGCGCGTGGAGCTGGCGACAAAGGCCGCAAACAATTTGCCGCTGACTGTCCAGAGTATACCGCCGGTCAGACCGCCGACGATCGCCGCGCGCGCTTTCACGCGCGTATTCGGGATGAACCAGTAGGCGAGTGCAAAGGTGACCGCGAGTATGATAAACGGGGACAAGCGGCCCACGAGCACAGCGGTCGAACCAAGCGGTTCGATCTCCAGAATACGTTCCACAATGGTGTTGCTGGAGGCCGAGGCAATCAGACCCAGTGCCGTCAGCATCAGTAGCGGCCCCACCAGCACGATGCTCAGGTATTCACCGAAACGCTGCAGGAAGTTGCGCGAACTGTCGACGCGCCAGATGTGATTCAGGCTGTCCTCGACTTTCTTGATCATCGAGACTGTCGTGTAAATCAGCAGTACGAGGCCGGCGCCGGCCAGCAGCCCGCCCTGAACGTTGTCGACAAAGCCAATCAGTTGTGCGGTCAGTTGTGCGCCTTTATCGCCCAGCGGATCAAGGACATTGCGCAGCATCGGTTCGATCCGGGAGCGGTGGATGCCGAAACCTTTCAATGCTGAGAAGGCGAGCGCCAGCATCGGCACGATCGACATGATGGTGATGTAGACCAGCCCCATCGCACGCAACGTCAGCGTCGTGGTCAGCACGTCACGCAGAATGGCGTAGAGAAAACGGATCGCCCGCACCGAACGGTTCAGCGCCGGGTGCAGGGTATTGACCCGCGGATTCCACAGCAGGGCCTCGAGCTTGAGTGTCAGGTCGTCCACGGCGTCAGACCGGCTTACCCGGTCAGTTGCTCCAGCGCCTGCCGGTACTTGGCAGCGGTGCGGTCAATGATGTCCTGTGGCAGCTTCGGCCCAGGCGCCGTCTTGTCCCAGTCGAGTGTCTCCAGGTAATCGCGCACGAATTGTTTATCGAAGCTGGGGGGGCTGATGCCCGGCCGGTACTGATCAGCGGGCCAGAAGCGTGAAGAGTCGGGCGTCATCACCTCATCGATGAGATAAAGCGTACCGTCATCATCCAGGCCGAACTCAAACTTGGTATCGGCGATGATGATGCCGCGCTCGGCCGCATAATCCCGTCCGTGCTCATAGATGCGGATCGACAGGTCGCGCACCCGGGTTGCGAGCTCGGTGCCGATCAGATCGGCCATTCGATCAAAGTCGATGTTTTCGTCGTGATCGCCGGCATCGGCTTTGGTTGCCGGTGTAAAGATCGGTGTCGCCAGCTTGCTGGCGAGCTGCAGACCTTCCGGCAGCGCGATGCCGCAGACGGCGCCGTTCTGCTGATAGTCTTTCCATCCTGAACCAATCAAATAGCCGCGCACCACGGCTTCAACCGGCAGTGGCTGGAGCCGCTTCACAACGATGGCGCGCTCACCTAGGCGCGCGGCTTCCTGTGCGCCGATGATGTCCGCCGGTGCTATGCCGGTGAGATGATTCGGCACGATGTCGTGGGTACGGTCGAACCAGAAATTCGCCGTCCGGGTCAGCACTTCACCCTTGCCCGGTATCGGGTCCGGCAGCACGACGTCGAATGCCGACAGCCGGTCTGAAGTGACGATGAGCAGATGATCGTCATCGACCGCAAAGATATCGCGCACCTTGCCTTGACTTACCGGCTCGAGGCCCGACAATTTCGTTTCGAACAGTGTTTCAGTCATCGTGCATACTTTCCGGGGCGCCGGATCAGGAAGGGCGGCACATTTTAGCCTTACAGGGACAGAGCCGGAAAGCGATATGAAGCCGCTCCACAAATGGTTGCTGGTTGGCGGGCTGCTGGGCTTCTGGTTCGGTGGTGCCGGCATTACGCGGCTGCTGGGCGCGTTTGCGGGCATGGCGGTGGCCTATCAGCTGCATGTCTTTCTGACGGCCCGTAACGGCACCGGCGGCGGCTTTTCGCGTGCGTCAACCGCGCAGCGCCGCCAGGTGTTTTTTGAAACTGTGTTTCTGGCCATGGGGCATCTGGCCAAAGTGGATGGCCGCGTCTCCCAGGAGGAAATTCGCGCTGCGCGCTCTTATATGCACGCTATGCGGCTGAGCCCGGAAGCCGTGCGATCCGCGATCGAGTTGTTTACGCGCGGCAAAGACCCTGACTTTCCGATCGACAGCCAGATCGCTGAACTGGCCGCGGTCTGCGGCGGTCACCGCGCGTTGATGCGTAATTTTCTCGAAGTGCTGCTGGGGTTTGCGCTGAGTAAAGGCACGATCAGCGCTGTCGAACGCGAACTGCTGTGGCGGTTGGCGGCGGGGCTCGGTGTGAGCCGCGTCGAGATGGCGCAGTTTGAAGCCGTGTTGCGGGCGCAAGCGAGCTTCGGTTCCGGTGGCGGCCAGCGGCAGCCCGGCTACACGGTCGCTGACGAACTGGAGCAGGCCTACAAGGCGCTGGGTATCGAGAGCAGCGCGTCGGAGAGAGAAGTCAAAACAGCCTACCGCCGTCTCATGAGCCAGCATCACCCGGACAAACTGGTCGCCAACGGCCTTCCCGAGTCAATGAAAGAAGCGGCTGAAGAGCGCACCCACGAGATACGTAAGGCCTACGAGACGATCCGGGATCACCGCGGTATCAAGTAACTTGATGCCGCGCAGCTTATCCCTGATCATCCCCGTATGGCTGACAAAGACTTCCTGATTGCTCCCTCCATCCTGTCCGCGGATTTTGCGCGGCTGGGCGAAGAGGTCGACAACGTGCTCGCGGCGGGTGCCGACGTGGTGCACTTTGACGTCATGGATAATCACTTCGTGCCCAATCTCACCATAGGGCCGCTAGTCTGCGAGGCGCTGCGCAAGCACGGTGTGACAGCGCCCATCGATGTGCACCTCATGGTGAAGCCTGTGGACCGCCTGATCGGCGATTTTGCTGCTGCCGGGGCGACTTATATCAGTTTCCATCCCGAAGCCAGCGAGCATGTGCACCGGACGATCGGCGCCATTCGCGAAGCGGGCTGCAAGCCAGGGCTCGTGTTCAATCCGGCGACGCCGCTGGATCACCTTGATTACGTGCTCGACGATCTGGATCTGGTCCTGCTGATGTCGGTCAACCCCGGCTTTGGCGGGCAGAGTTTCATCGGCTCTGCGCTGACGAAGCTGGAGCAGGCGCGCACACTCATCGATGCGAGTGGCTGTGATGTCCGGCTGGAAATTGATGGCGGCGTCAAGATCGACAATATCGGTGAAATTGCTGCAGCAGGTGCCGACATGTTCGTCGCGGGGTCGGCAATATTTGGCACCGACGACTATGCCGCCACCATCGCCGCCATGCGGGATCAGCTGGCCAAGGCCTGACGCCGCCCACAAAAAAGGCCGCCGCGCATACCTGCGCCGCGGCCTTCGTTAACTATTGTCGTAGATCTTGCTAAGTGGTCGTTGCCGTAGCCGAAATCTGTGGCTGCGTGCGTGCGCCATACACGACGATGGTTTTGCCGCTTGCCGATACCAGGCCCTGTTCCTCCAGGACCTTCAGCACGCGGCCGGCCATCTCGCGTGAACAACCCACCAGACGGCTCAGCTCCTGACGACTGACTTTGATCTGCATTCCGTCGGGATGCGTCATCGCATCCGGCTCATTGCACAGATCCATAATCGCGTGCGCGACCCGGCCCGTCACATCGACGAATGCGAGATCGCCAAGCTTACGATTGGTACGATCCAGTCGCAGCGCGAGCTGAGTCGCGAGCTCGAAAACCAGCCCGGGATTCTCGCTCGATATCTGCCGGAAGCGGGGGTACGTCATTTCTGCGATTTCAGACTCAACGCGGGTGCGCACCCAGGCGGTGCGAGCCGGTTCATCATGGAACAGCCCCATCTCGCCGAAAAACTGACCCTTATTCAGATAGGCCAGCACCATTTCGTTGCCGTCCTCATCCTCGATCATGACTTCGACGGAGCCGCGCATGATGTAGTAAAGGCTGTCCGGCACATCGCCGGCATGAATAATCACCTGCTTTGACGGTACGGTGCGCGTGCGGCAGTACGTCAGAAAGCGGTTAATGGCCGGCACGTCGCTCAGTGCCTTTCCATTAGTCGGCATGTCTATTTCCTCAACAATGACCCGTAAAAAACCCCGACACCTTTGTAACCTTTAATACGGCTATAAGCAAGCCGCACGGTGGTCATCAGAGCCTGAACGATACGCCGGTCATTACTTTGGAGAGGGCGCGCATACCGGCGCGCACAGGGGCGGGCAGCGCCGTGCCGCCCAGTTCCCGCGCTTTGCGCCCGTGGCGGATTTCGTCATCGCGCATCTGCGAGACAATCTCGCGACTGACGCTGTCGTCCGTTGGCAGACGATCAAGATGACGGTTGAGGTGCTCGGCGACCTGTTGCTCCGTCTCGTCAAGGAAACCGAGGCTGTAGCGGTCACCCGCCAGCCCGGCGGCGGCGCCGATGGCGAATGATCCTGCATACCAAACGGGTGCCAGCAGGCTGGTGCGCTCGCCCAGCTCTTCCGTGCGGCTGTGACACCAGGCCAGGTGATCGTTTTCTTCCGCTGCCGAGTCCAGCAACTGTTGGCGCAAGTGATCATCGCGCGTTACGAATGCCTGCCCCCGGTACAGCGCCTGCGCGGCAATCTCGCCGGCATGATTGACCCGCATGAGTGCAGCTGAAAGGGCCTGTTCCTGCTCGCTGAGTGGCGTGGCGTCGCCGTGCTCGTTGCTGCGATCCGGTCGCGGTTTGCGCGCGCGAGGACGCGCGGCAACGGTGCGTAATGCGTTGTCCGCTTCGCACAAAATCCGATCAACAAAACTCATGCCTCGCAAATCCATACCCGCTATCATACGCGGCCCTGTCGCAGCGCGCAGCGTGCTGCCGGATCTCTGCAGAGGTATAAAAAATGCGAAAAACGGTACTGACTTTAGCGGCGTGTTGCTGCGGAATCTTCTCAGCGGCGAACGCTGATGATGGCGTGGAAGAGGGGGTCTGGAGCGGCGACGTGACCTTCGGTTATCTGCGCACCAGTGGTAATACAGATGACAGCAGCGCAGACCTGGACTTTAAGGTCGCGCTCGTCGTTAAGCCCTGGGGGCATGAGGCGAAAGGCCGCGCCTACGGTGCAAGCACCTCGGATACAACCACGGCTGAGTCGTACAAGCTGGGCTGGAAAAGCACCTACGACATCACCGCCAAAGATTATGCATTTGGCGCGCTGGACTGGAATAAGGACCGCTTCTCGGGTTACTCAAGGCAGAGTTTTGGCACCGTCGGCTACGGTCGCCGGATTCTGGACAACGAGACCTACACCCTGAATGCAGAGATCGGTGTGGGTTATGCGCGTCAGCGCACGGCCGTCGTCGATGGGCCCCCGCTGGTTCCGTCAGTAACTGAAGATGGCGCCAGCGGCACGCTGGGTGCGGATTTCACCTGGAATATCAGTGATACGTCGGCGTTCCAGCAGACGCTGTACGTGTTCACCGCCTCCGATAACACTTTCTGGGAGTCGGTCAGCAAGTTGCGCGCCGATATCACGCCTCAGGTGGGCCTGGCGTTCAGCTACACCGTGAAGCAGAACACCGACGTCCCGCCGGGTATCGACAAGACCGACACGCTGACGTCCATCGGCGTGAATTACCAGTTCTGAGCTGCGCCACAACAGCCGCAAATTATTGATTTTCGGCGTTGAAATGGGTGCGGGGGTTAGCTAGAATGCGCCCCTTTTCTGCGGCAGGGGCCGCAGAGGACAGCGTGGGCAGGCCCTGAACGGCCTGCACAGCTGCCGGCTTAGCGAATAAGTTATTGATAATAAAGGCCCCTGCAGGTTCTGGGCGATGGTCGCGACTGTGTTGCGCGCCATGATCCGGGCCGCAGCAGCCGATTTACACATCAGGAAAACCGATGAAAACCGTTTCTGCCAAGCCTGAAGAAGTCAGGCGCGACTGGTTTGTCGTGGATGCGAAGGACAAGACTCTCGGCCGTCTGGCCACGGAGCTGGCCCGGCGTCTGCGTGGCAAGCACAAGCCCATATTCACGCCTCACGTGGATACAGGCGACCATATCGTCGTTGTGAATGCGGCCGAAATCCGTGTCACAGGCAATAAGCTCAAGGACAAGATGTACCATCGCCACACCGGCTACATCGGCAACCTCAAATCCACCAATCTGGCAGACCTGCTTGAGAAGCACCCTGAGCAGGCGCTTGAGCTGGCGGTGAAAGGCATGCTGCCGAAGAATCGCCTCGGCCGCGCCATGTTTAAGAAGTTGCGCGTGTTTGCCGGGCCGGAACATACCCATCAGGCCCAGCAGCCGCAGGCGCTTGAAATCTAGAATTAGTGATCTGAGCGAAGATCCGAGTAAATAGAGATAGTAATGACTGATACCTATTACGGAACCGGCCGCCGCAAGTCTTCGACAGCGCGCGTATATCTGCGCCCCGGCAGCGGCAACATTACCGTTAACAAGCGCCCGCTGGATGAGTTTTTCGGCCGCAAAACCGCCCGCATGGTTGTGCGACAGCCGTTGGAGCAGTCTGAGCTCAGCAACAATTTCGACATCAGTGTCACCGTCACCGGTGGCGGCACGACCGGTCAGGCGGGCGCGATACGCCACGGCCTGACCCGCGCACTGATCGCTTATGACGAAGCGCTGCGCTCGCCGCTGCGTAAGGCAGGCTTTGTGACCCGCGACGCCCGTGAGGTCGAGCGCAAGAAAGTCGGTCTGCGTAAGGCTCGTCGCGCGACACAGTTCTCGAAGCGCTAAAGCCGGCGTCGGCAGCCGCCGGGAATACCGACGGTGTAGTGGAGCGGATTTGGGGAATCGTCTAGCGGTAGGACTACGGACTCTGACTCCGTCAACCCAGGTTCGAATCCTGGTTCCCCAGCCAAAAAAAGAAAGGCCCCCTTACCGGGGGCCTTTCTTTTTGGTCCGGATCAGCACCGATCCCGTTGTTCCAGCGCCTATTTCTTGATCGTTTTGACCTCTTTGTCGTCCGCGATGATCAGTACATCCGCGCCGCGATGCGCAAAAAGGCCGACTGTGACGACTCCCGGTATCTGGTTGATCCGTTCTTCCATTTCGACCGGGTTGGTGATCTTCAGGTTATACACATCGATAATCTCGTTGCCGTTGTCGGTAACAAAGCCCTCACGCATCACCGGTTGTCCCCGGTACTTGATGACTTTACGCGACACAAAACTGCGCCCCATCGGTATGACCTCAATCGGCAGCGGGAACGCGCCCAGAGTGCCCACCATCTTCGAATCATCGATGATGCATACAAACTTGCGTGATGCGCCTGCGACTATTTTCTCGCGCGTCAAAGCGCCGCCGCCGCCTTTGATTAAATGGAAATGTTTA
Organism: Gammaproteobacteria bacterium; assembly: GCA_013001905.1. Lineage (GTDB taxonomy): Bacteria > Pseudomonadota > Gammaproteobacteria > Steroidobacterales. The sequence goes on from JABDLC010000001.1 coordinate 63,132, forward strand.
TTGGCCTCGTCGGCGCCGTCGACGTAAAGATCAAGGTCCCCGGTTTCCGACAATTCAGTGACATCGAAGCCGAGGCCCTCGAGACGTTCACGTGTCGCTTCGGAGCTTGCCACCAGCGCGTCAATCTTGTCGCGTACCTGAGGCAACGCATCGATGAAGTAGTTGACTGTTGACCCTGTGCCGACCCCAAGGAGGCACCCGGGCTCGATGTATTCCAGCGCCGCCTCGGCAGCTGCGCGCTTCTTCTCAGTCTGGTGCATCGTGTTTTAGATCCTGATTCCGGGGATTTCGGAGAGTATAAATGAATGTGCCCGCACGAGGCGGGCACATCCGTTACAACCTTAATCAGGTTGCGCGTCGAGCAATACTACCGTCTGCGACGTTTGCTCTTCTTGCGTGAGGCTTTCTTCTTCGCCTTACGCTTGGTCTTACGCTTGGCTTTTTTCTTCGCCTTGCGCTTGGTTTTGCGTTTGGCTTTTTTCTTCGCCTTACGCTTGGTTTTGCGCTTCGCCTTTTTCTTGGTCTTACGCTTAGTTTTACGCTTGGCTTTTTTCTTCGCCTTGCGTTTGGCTTTCTTCTTCACCTTACGCTTGGCTTTTTTCTTTGCCTTACGTTTGGTTTTGCGCTTAGCCTTTTTCTTAGTCTTGCGTTTGGCTTTCTTCTTCGCCTTACGCTTCGCCTTTTTCTTGGCTTTCTTTTTCACTTTGCGTTTGGCCTTTTTCTTGGCCTTTTTACGGGTTGCCTTACGGGCTACCTTTTTACGCGCTACCTTCTTTTTCGATTTACGTTTCGCCTTCTTGCGCGAAACTTTCTTACGTGCTGCCATAGCAGTTCTCCATTGTCGGGTTAACCGCGATTGAGTATATACAAGGTTTCGCAGATTTCCAGCAAGTGCCGGATTTTTGAGGCTTTAGTCACATTTCCGTTTAGCCGGAAAAAATGCTCTTTTTGCGCGTTCTGAGTGCTGCAAAAAAGGATGATTTCCAGGTATCGCTAATCGGGCGGTTTGTTGTTTTTCTGCCGACAAGAACGTTGCATCAATAACTTCCGTAACTTTCTTTTTCCGTTATCACAACATCGAGCGGAATATCCCACGTGTTCGCCTGAATCGCACCAACGCGCTGAAAGCTATACGCCACGCCAACTGCGAGAGGTCGGCGCCAATTACGGCGGTGTTTTTTGAATGCAAGTGTGCGGTCGTAGTAGCCGCCGCCCATACCAATGCGATTGCATCGTCGATCGAAGGCAACCAGTGGCGTAACAATGATGTCGAGTTGCTGCGGGGTGCGTAATTCGCTCTGCCGGTGCGCCGGTTCCGGGATCCCGTAGCGGTTCTTATTGAAAATCCGCGCTGACCCCGCGGGTGCGAATACAAGGTCGTTTTTGCGCAAAATCGGCGCATAGACCTGTTTCCCGCGCGCTTCCAGGCGCTGCGCAAGGGCCGCGCAATCCACCTCGTTGAATGCCGCTACATACAGCGCAATTGCACTGGCGCGTTGAAGTGCAGGTAACCGGCACAGCGTTTCGGTAATCATGTAAGACGCACTCTGCACTTCGTTATCGCTGAGCGCCGCGCGTTGTGCACGCATCCGCGCGCGAATTTGAGCCGTTGTTTCGGGGTGCGATTCACTCATGCACGGGTGCGCCGGAGAGGAGGCTCCTTCCGCATGTGCCGTCGCAGATCATCGCTCTCGAACCAGAGCGAAAGGTGGGGTCAGCCGCGGCAGCCCAGGCTTTCCGCTAAACGCGGTCTTGCGCACAGCTACCTGCAGACGACGACCCCAATCTGAGATTTAGGGTCGAGGGACTACCAGATCCGCATCGAACACCGCAGAAGGAGCCAAAACCGATACGGTTAAAAACTTCATACATGGAGGCAACAATAGCCCGGAAAAGCGCTATTGCAAGCGCCCGGCCTGGCTAGATTTCGAGCTGCTGGCCGGACTGCAGCGCAGACTCGACCCGCTCACGCATTGCCTGAATGCGCACTGCCGCGTCACTTTCCAGCGAGTCACCGCGGCCTTCCGAGCTAATCAGCTCATTGGCGAGATTCAGGGCTGCCATGATGGCGATCCGGTCAAGCCCCGTGACTTTGCCGCTGTCGCGTATCTCCAGCATTTTGCTATTCAGCAATTCGGCTGAATCAAGCAGCTCAGCGCGCTCATCGGATTTGCAGGCGACCTGATATTCCTTGTCGAGGATTTTGACGTTGACGTGTGCGTACATCTGGCTCATGCGCCTTGCTCCATGGCTTTGAGACGGTTGATCATTGCTTCCACGCGCGCACGGACCTGCTCATTTTTTTGCAGCAGCGTAGCGCGGTCGGCAATAAGAGAATCCTGCCGCTCTTTTAAAGAGCGATTTTCGTCCTTTAACTGGCTACAAATAACGACCAGTTCATCCAGACGTTTCTCGAGTCGTGCCAGTTCCTGCACGAAAGTGTTATCAGCTGATTCAGACATAGGGGCCAATATAGTGTGTGCCCTGCTTCAGGGTCAATACGCGAGCGGCTTTCACGGTGTTAGGATACGGCTCTCCGAGACCGGGTCTACGCTTGTGCCGGACACCAATTAATTGTGACAACAGAATTAACAGCCGATTTCAGTACGGTGCGCGGTTTGCTGCATGCGCTCGATGCGAGCTGGGAGCCTGCAGAAGCGCACGGCGCCTTCTGTGGTCGCGCGTGCCTGTCGGGTAGCGCGGCGCTGCGCGACTGGGTGACCGATCTGGCAGGCGATCGCGACCCGGCGGATGTGCTTGCCGGAGAGGATGTGCAGGACCTGCAGCGACTCGCTGCCACCAGTCTGCTGCAGCTGGAAGGCAGGCAAATGAACTTCCGCTTGCTGCTGCCCGATGAGAATGCGCCGATAGACGAGCGCACCAGCAGCCTCGCTGACTGGTGCCATGGCTTTATGCACGGTTTATCCAGTGCCGGCGGCGCGGATCAGGGCCCCTACGCTGATGCACTCGAATCCGGAGTTGTTAAAGAAATCATTGATGATTTCAGCGAAATAACCCGGGCCGCTGCGGATCAGGATGCCTCCGAAGCGGCTGAGTTCGCTTTTGCCGAGCTTGAGGAGTATGTGCGTGTTTCGGTGCAGCTGATCTATGAAGAAACGGCGGAATTACGCGGCGGCAGTGGCGCGGCCGGCGCCGATCAGGGGGCCGCGCATTGAATGCCGGTGAATACAAGCGCCGGCGGCGCGCGATCATGCAAATGATGGGCAAGGACAGCATCGCTATCCTGCCCGCCGCGCCGGTGCGCAAACGCAATCGTGACGTTGAATACGCCTACCGGCAGGACAGCGATTTTCACTACCTGACGGGCTTTAATGAGCCGGAGTCGGTTGCCGTGCTGGTGCCGGGACGGGCTGACGGCGAATTTCTGCTGTTTTGCCGCGACAGCGACCCGGCCCGGGAGCAATGGGATGGCCGCAGGGCATCCCCTGACGGTGCGGTTGCGGACTTCGGTGCGGATGAGGGTTACGAGATCGGCGCGATTGATGATTTGCTGCCGGACATCATCAGTCAGTGCGACAGCGTTTACTACACCATGGGGGCCCAACCGGACTTCGATGCCCGGCTGCTCGGCTGGATCAACGAATTGCGCGCTCAGAGTAGCGGCGGACAGCACACCCCCGACGAATTCATCGCACTCGATCATCTGTTACACGACCTGCGCCTCTATAAGAGTCGTGCCGAAATCAGTGCCATGAAAAAAGCGGCGCGTATTACCGTCGCCGCGCATCGTCGCGCGATCAGTGCCTGTCGTCCCGGCATGCACGAGTACGAGCTGGAAGCGGAATACCTGCACGAGTTTCGTCGCAACGGCGTTGAATCGGCATACCAGCCGATTGTGGGCGGCGGCGCTAACGGCTGCATTCTGCATTACGTGACCAACGATCAGCCGCTCGAGGACGGTGACCTTGTGCTCGCCGACGTTGGCGCGGAATACGACTGTTACGCTGCGGATGTCACGCGTACCTGGCCGGTGAACGGGCGGTTCACAGAGGCTCAGCGGGCGCTGTACACCATAGTGCTGGCTGCGCATGACGCCGCGATCCGACAGGTGCGGCCCGGCAGTCACTGGAACGACCCGCATGACGCAGCCGTTCGTGAGATTACGAAAGGGCTGGTGCGCGTGGGTTTGCTCAAAGGCGACGTGAAGAAACTGATTGCCGACGGCAAGTACCGGCGCTTCTTTATGCACCGCACCGGTCACTGGCTCGGGATGGATGTGCACGATGTCGGTGATTACAAGGTCGCGGATCACTGGCGGCTGCTGGAACCCGGCATGGTGATGACGATTGAGCCCGGTCTGTACATTCCCGCGGCGCGAAATATTCCGCGTAAGTGGCACAACATCGGTATACGCATTGAGGACGATGTGCTGGTCACCAAAACCGGTTGCGACGTGTTGACGCGGGCGCTGCCTGTGGATCCGGATGCGCTCGAGGCGCTGGCCGGGGCCGCAACCGGCACATGAGCGGGAGCTGCGATTACGACGTGGTTGTCGCCGGCGGCGGTCTGGTCGGCGGCAGTCTGGCGGTTGCGCTTGCACAGACCGATCTGCGCGTCGCGCTGATCGAGGCAGTACCACCCGACAGCGCGGCACAACCCAGTTTTGATGACCGCACCATCGCGCTGTCGCACGGCAGCTGCAAGATTCTGCAGCAACTCGGGCTCTGGCCACTGCTGCGCGACAGTGTGTTTCCGGTTGAGCGCATTCACATCTCGGAGCAGGGCCGGTTTGGCACCGCGCTGATCGTCGCTGCAGAGCAGGGTATTGCGGAGCTCGGCTACGTCATTAAAGGGCGTGAGCTCGGTCATGCGCTCTGGCAGAAGATCGGCGATTTGCCCACGCTTGATGTCATCTGCCCGGGTACCGTGACGGCCACGTCACAGTCCGTCAGTAGCTGCCGCTCCCTGACGGTTGCAACACAGGGTCAGGAGCGGCGTATCGAGACACAGCTGCTGGTCGTTGCCGACGGTGCGCGTTCTGCCCTCCGTGCTGCGCTGGGCGTCGGTGCGAGTCGCGACGATTACGAACAGACGGCCATTGTGGCGAATGTGCAGGTCGCCAAACGCTATACCGGCCACACGGCGTATGAGCGCTTTACGCCGGACGGCCCGCTTGCCCTGCTGCCCGGTATCGATGGTCGCTACACGGTGGTGCTGGCGCGACCCTCTGACAATGCCGAGGCGCTGCTGCAACTCGATGACGACAACTTTTTGCAGGTCGTGCAGTCGTGTATTGGTATGCGGCTCGGACGATTGCAGAAACTGGGGCAACGCAGTAGCTATCCGCTGGAGCTCGTGCAGACAGCCGCATTGACCACATCGCGTGCAGTGATGATTGGCAACGCGGCGCACGGACTGCATCCGGTTGCAGGGCAGGGCTTCAATCTCGGGTTGCGCGACGTTGCCAGCCTCGCCGAAATACTCGCGGACGCGGCGCGCAGCGAACACGCACTGGACGCGGGTGCTGAATCCTTGTTGGCAGAGTACGCCGCCTGGCGCGATCAGGATCAACGCAACGTTGTGCGGTTCACTGATGGGCTGATCCGCTTGTTCGGTCGCAAGGGCCGCATGCTGGCCGCAGGGCGGGGGCTCGGTCTGGCGGCCTTCGACCTCTTTCCTGCGGGCAAACGTGAACTCGCCCGGCAGACGATGGGGCTGGGCGGGCGTGTGGCACGACTCGCGCGGGGATTGCCGTTGTGAGTCAGCCGCGTTCGTACGATGTGGTTATCGCCGGGGGCGGTGTTATCGGTCTGCTGCTGGCGCGATTACTCACTGAGCTTCGTTGCGGCGCCGACGCGCTGCGCATTGCAGTGATTGAGCCGGATCCGCCGATGCCCGTGTCTGACGAGAGTCTGGACTTGCGTGTCTCTGCGTTGTCCCCTGCATCATTGCAAATGCTGGATTCGGTCGGCTGTCTGGCACGGGTCCCGGCGCATGCTCAGTGTGCCTTCGACACGATGCGTGTCTGGCAGAACGGTGACGGCCCGGAAAATGATCACGCGATCTGCTTTTCAGCAGCGCAAGCGGGCGCCGCCGAGTTGGGGCGCATCGTCGAAAACCGTTCGGTGCGTGCGGTGCTGTGGTCATTGCTTGAAGAGGATGGTCGCTGCGATTTGTTGCAGGCGGAGCTCACTGCGCTGACCGAGCGCGCCGGGGATATGCAATTGCAGTTGACGAACGGTGTCGCGCATACGCGACTCCTGATCGGCGCGGACGGCGCTGCGTCACCGGTGCGTGAGCTACTGGGTATTCGCAGTCGTGAAATCACGTACGGGGAGAATGCCCTGGTCGCGCATTTGCAGCCGGCCTTGCCGCATCAGGCGACGGCATGGCAGAAGTTTTTACCCGGCGGTCCGGCGGCATTACTGCCGCTCGCGGACGGTCGCGTATCGCTGGTCTGGTCGCACCCGGAAGATGACACGGAACACTTGCTGGCACTGGACGATCAGGAATTTGCAGCAAGGCTGACCCGCGAGCTCGATGGCGTGTTGGGAGAATTGTCCTGCACGACCGCGCGTGCTGTGTTTCCGCTCTGCAGTGCGCACGCGGAGCGCTATACGGGCCGCCGGTTTGCGCTCGTTGGTGATGCAGCCCATCGCATCCACCCGCTGGCCGGGCAGGGCGCCAATCTCGGCATGCGCGACGTTGCGGCGCTGTCCTCGGAGTTGCGGGAATTCCTGCGTCAGCCGCTGGCTGATCCGGGTGACCCGCGTATGCTGCGCCGTTACGAAAGATCAAGAAAAGGCGATAACGCATTGACCTTGCGCACAATGCAGGGCCTTGATGGATTGTTTACTTCGGGTCTCGCTGAACTGGCCGGTGCCGGGATGGGCATGGTTGATCGTTCGCCCTTGTTGAAGAGCATGCTCGCCCGTTACGCCATGGGCGGATAGTGTATTATTAGCGCTCGGTTTTTCGAATTTGTGTGAGAGAGTCGAGATCGGTAAACACTGATCACCGGCCGCCGAAGGCGCAACTCGCTCGGAAACGCTCAGGCAAAGGGAACACGCATTCGAACTGACTCTGGAGAGCGATCGCTTGGCGATCCACCGAAGGGGTGCGGCCCGACATTTTCTTGTCAGGCCCGATCTCTCAGGTACACGGACAGAGGGGCGGCAGGCATGGGCCTGCCGCCCTTTTTTTATGCTGTAAATTTTTGTCCGCGCACTGCGTAAACAGGTTTCTGCCTATGCAACAGACAACGTTATACGGTCGCCATGTAGCCGCCGGCGCCAAGATGGTGGATTTCGGCGGCTGGGCTATGCCGCTGCACTATGGGTCGCAGATAGAAGAGCATCATGTCGTGCGTCGCGCTGCCGGCATGTTTGATGTGTCACACATGACCGTGGTCGATATCGACGGATCCGACAGCGCAGTCTGGCTGCGCACGCTGCTTGCTAACGACATCGGGCGACTGGTGCAGCCCGGTAAAGGTCTCTACAGCTGCATGCTGAATGAACAGGGCGGTGTTGTGGATGACCTGATCGCCTACAGCTGCGGCGGCAACCGCTACCGCCTGATCGTAAACGCAGCGACCCGTGACCAGGATCTGGCCTGGATGCGCGCAACGGCCGCCGGCCGTGACGTCGTCATTAACGAGCGCAGTGATCTTGCAATGATCGCGGTGCAGGGTCCGGACGCGCGTGCTATCGCGGCGCCGCTGCTGCCCAACGCATTGGGTGACGCGGCAATGGAGCTCGGCAAATTCGAAGCCCTGCAGGCCGGCGAAATCTTTGTGGCGCGCACGGGTTACACCGGTGAGGACGGATGGGAAATCGTACTGCCACCGGCGGCAGCTGCCACGTTATGGGATGCACTTGCGGAGGCGGGTGTTGCGCCCTGTGGGCTCGGTGCGCGCGATACGTTGCGGCTGGAAGCCGGGCTCAACTTGTATGGCCAGGACATGGATACTGTCACGACGCCGCTCGTGAGCAATCTTGCCTGGACCGTGGCGTGGGAGCCGGCAGAGCGCGATTTTATCGGTCGTGCGGCGCTCGAGTCGGAACGAGGCGCCGGTCCGCAGCATCAGTTGGTCGGCCTGTTGCTGGAAGGTCGCGGTGTGATGCGCGCGGGACAGGTCGTGCGCACCTCGGCCGGTGACGGTGAGATTACCAGCGGCGGGTTTTCGCCCACCATGGAGCGCTCCATTGCGTTTGCGCGCGTGCCGACAGGTGTCGCGGCAGACTGTGAAGTGCAGATCAGAAAAAACGAGGTGCCTGCGCGGATTGTCAAAGCGCCCTTTGTCAGGAACGGCGAAATCATTGTTACGTGACCGCCCCGGGCCAGACGCTGCACCCACCTCAGAATAACGAATACAAATATCGCGGAGAAAACAGATGAGTGAAGTACCGGCGCAACTGCTCTATACCGAAGAGCACGAATGGTTGCGACTCGAGGATGACGGGGACGTCACCGTAGGCATCACCGATCATGCGCAGGCGGCGCTCGGAGAACTGGTGTTTGTCGAGGTGCCTGAAAGCGGCAACGATTATGACACCGGCGATGCGTGTGCAGTGGTGGAGTCTGTAAAGGCGGCCAGCGATGTTTACTGCCCGCTGGCCGGTTCGATCACTGAAGCTAACGAAGCGTTGGCTGACGAGCCTGAATTAGTCAACGGCAGTCCGTACGACGACGGCTGGGTGTTCCGCATCCGTCCGGCTGATGCCACGGTGTTGGACGGCATGATGGATGCCGAAGCGTATGAACGCTTTATTGCTGAGTTGGAAGACTGATGCCTTTTATTCCTCATACCGACACTGATGTGCGTGCCATGCTGGATGCCATCGGCGCACGCAGTATCGACGACCTGTTTGATGAGATTCCCGCGGGGCTGCGCATGCCGGGTCTGGACGCCGTCGGGCCCGGGCTCAGCGAGGCGGAAATTTCCCGCCTGATGCAGACACGTGCGCGGGCCGACGGGGAGCCGCTGTGCTTTATCGGCGCAGGTGCCTACGACCACTATGTGCCGGCCGCGGTTTGGGACATTGCCACTCGCGGCGAGTTCTACAGTGCGTATACGCCGTATCAGGCTGAAGCGAGTCAGGGCACGCTGCAGGTTATTTACGAATTTCAGACCATGCTGGCGGGTCTGACCGGCCTCGACGTATCGAATGCGTCGCTGTACGACGGTGCAACGGCGTTTGCGGAGGCGTGCCTGATGGCTGTCCGCGCGAATCGCAAAGTAAAGACCAAAAAGATTCTGGTGCCGCGCAGCGTCAATCCTCATTACCGCGAGGTGGCGCAAAATATGGTGACGGGCCAGGACATCGAGCTGGTCGAATTGCCGCTGGCCGACGGACGCTGTGATCTGGCCGCGCTGGATGCGCTCGCCGACGAGGAATTTGCGGCCGTCGCGATTCAGCATCCGACCTTCCTCGGCACACTGGAGCAGGTCGACGCGTTGACCGACTGGGCCCACGCTCGCAACGCGCTCGTGATCGGCGTCGTGAATCCGACTTCATTGGCGTTGCTGCGGCCGCCGGGACAGTGGGGTGAGCACGGTGCCGACATCGCCTGTGGTGAGGGGCAGCCACTGGGCGTGCCATTGTCCGCCGGCGGGCCGTATTACGGCTTTCTGGTGTGCGCGCAGGCGATTGTCAGGCAGATGCCCGGCCGTATAGCCGGTCGCACCGTCGATATCGACGGCAAGCCCGGTTTCACGCTGACGCTGCAGGCGCGCGAGCAGCATATCCGCCGGTCACGGGCGACCTCCAACATCTGCACCAATCAGGGCCTCATCGCAACAGCGTCCACTATTTATATGGCGCTGATGGGCGCTGCCGGTCTGCGCGAAGTTGCCACCAGCTGTAATGCCAATACACGCGAGTTGGTGGCAACGCTGAGTGACCTGCCCGGCGTCACACAGATGTTCGACACGCCGTACTTTCACGAGGCAGTAATGCAGCTGGACCGTCCGGTCGCAGTGGTGCTCGATGCGTTGTCGCGACAGGGTGTGCTCGGTGGCTACGATTTGAGTGAGCAATACCCGGAGCTCGGCAACGCAATGCTGGTGTGCGCGACAGAAACCAAGAGTCGCGCCGATATACGTGTCTATGCACGGGCGATGAGCGACGTCTTCGGAGTGGCGGCATGAGTGAGCAACTGATATTTGAATACCACTCGCGTGGTCGTGAGGGTTTTGCACCGCAGGCGGCCGGCGAAGCAGAGTTGCCCGCCGACCTGTTGCGTACCGACGAACCGCTGTTGCCGACCGCATCCGAGCTTGATGTTGTGCGCCACTACACACGACTGTCGCAGCTGAACTTCTCCATCGACACTCATTTCTACCCGCTGGGCAGCTGCACGATGAAATACAACCCCCGGGTCTGTAATCGTCTGGCGATGCTGCCGCAGTTTCTGGCGCGGCACCCGTTCGGTGCCGAAGAGCACGGCCAGGGGTTTATGCAAACCATGCATGAGCTGCAGGGCATGCTCGAGGTGGCAACGGGTATGCAGGCGGTGTCGCTGACGCCCATGGCGGGCGCGCAGGGCGAGTTTGCCGGCGTCGCTATGATCAAGGCCTATCATGACGCCCGCGGTGATACCGAAAGGCGGCAGATTATTGTGCCGGACGCGGCACACGGCACGAATCCTGCGACCGCGACCATGTGCGGCTGCGATGTGGTCGAAATTCCGACGCGTGCCGACGGTGATCTGGATATTGAACGACTGCGCAGCGCGGTCGGGCCGCAGACGGCCGGCATCATGCTCACTAATCCTTCGACACTGGGCGTGTTTGAACGGCAGATCGCTGAGATTGCCGAGATCGTCCATGCGGCGGGTGGTCTGCTGTATTACGACGGCGCCAATCTGAACGCGATTCTCGGCAAAACCTCCCCGGGTGCCATGGGTTTTGATGTGGTGCACGTCAATCTTCATAAAACCTTCTCGACCCCGCACGGTGGCGGCGGGCCGGGTTCCGGCGCAGTGGGTGTTGGTGAACGCCTGCGACCGTTCCTGCCGATTCCCTATGTAGTCAAAGACGGTGAGCGCTATCGCTGGGCACGCGAGAAAGACTGCCCGCAAAGCATTGGTCGCCTGTCCGCCTTCATGGGCAATGCCGGCGTGCTGCTGCGCGCGTATGTGTATATGCGGATGCTCGGCAGTGAGGGCATGGGCCGGGTCGCCGATTTTTCAGTGCTGAATGCTAATTACCTGATGGTGCGTTTGCAGGAAGCCGGCTTCGTGCTGGCGTACCCGGAGCGTCGCGCAAGTCACGAGTTCATCATTTCGCTGAAGCAAATCACGCGCGACACGGGCGTGACCGCAATGGACTTTGCCAAAGCGCTGCTTGATCACGGCTTCCATGCGCCCACCACTTACTTTCCGTTGCTGGTGCCGGAGTGTTTGCTGATCGAGCCGACCGAATCGGAATCGCCACAAACCCTTGATGCTTTCGTTGCTGCCATGGTGGCAATCCGCGAACAATCCTACGTCGACGCGGATGCCATTAAAGAAGCACCGCTGACCATGCCGGTGCGACGTCTGGATGACGTGCGCGCGGCGAAACAACCTGATCTGGTCTGGAGTCAAACTTAATGTCAGCACTGATTTGTGGGTCAATGGCCTACGACAACATCATGGTCTTTCCCGGCCACTTTAAAGAACAGATCATGCCGGACCAGATTCATATTCTGAATGTTGCGTTCCTGGTGCCCGAGATGCGCAAAGAATTCGGCGGCTGCGCGGGCAATATTGCGTACAACCTGAACATGCTGGGTGGCGCGGGTTACGCGATGGCGACAGTGGGCGAAGATTTCGGCAATTACCGGAGCTGGTTGCAGCAGGCTAAGGTCGACAGCCGCTACATAAGTGAAGTGCCGGATACCTTCACGGCGCAGGCTTACATTACGACTGATCTGGATGACAATCAGATCACTGCTTTTCATCCCGGCGCGATGGACCATTCGCACAGCAACCGGGTACCGACCGATGCGGGCATTACGCTGGGCATGATCTCGCCGGACGGACGGCAGGGCATGATCGAACATGCCGAACAGTTTGCCGCTGCGGAGATCCCGTTTGTTTTTGACCCGGGTCAGGGTCTGCCGATGTTTGACGGCGACGACCTGCGCGCCTTCATCGGGCAGGCTGCCTGGGTCACCGTCAACGACTATGAGGGGCAGATGCTGCAGGAGCGCACCGGCTGGAGCGCCGAGGAGATCGCGTCCCGCGTGCAGGCATTGATCGTGACGCGCGGTGGTGAAGGGTCACGCGTCTATGCGGATGGTGATGTGCTCGAGATACCGGCAGTAGCGCCGGCCGAAATTCTGGATCCGACCGGGTGCGGCGACTCCTATCGGGCAGGTTTGTTGTACGGCTTGCTAAATGACCTGAACTGGCACGACACTGGCCGTCTTGCAGCATTAATTGGGTCCATAAAAATTGCACATCGCGGCACGCAGAATCATCAGTTCACTCCGGCCAGCCTCGACGATCAGTTCGAAGCGGCGTTCGGGTATCGTCTCGGCCTCTGAGCGCGAAGGCTCGGGCAGGTATTCGCCTGCCGTCCTGCTGCTGAGCGGGTTGTTGTGCGCGGCGCCCGTCGCGGCGACTGAGCACCCTGCGGCACAAAATGGCGCGTGGAGCGGGGTGATTGAGCGCTATTCCAGCGGCATTGTGTCGCTGGCTATCGATGTCACCCGGTCGTTTGACGACGAAAGCAATCAAAGCAGTCAGGCGACGGGTTTCATCGTGGATGCGGAGCAGGGCATCATCCTGACCAACCGGCATGTCGTGACCTCGGCACCGGTGCGTGCTGAGGCACTGTTTATCAATCAGGAAGAAGTGCAGTTGACGCCGGTCTACCGCGACCCGGTGCATGACTTCGGCTTTTTCCGTTACGACCCCGCTGATTTGCGTTTTATCGAGCCTGCCGAATTGCGGCTGACCCCGGAACGCGCGGCCGTAGGTCTTGATGTCCGTATCGTCGGCAATGATGCCGGCGAACAGTTGTCGATCCTGTCCGGGACGATCGCGCGCATGGACCGGCGTGCGCCGGCGTATGGTTACGGCGTCTACAACGACTTCAATACATTCTATATACAGGCGGCGACGGGTAGTTCCGGGGGGTCTTCCGGTTCTCCGGTGCTGGACGTCAAAGGGGGTGTGGTCGCGCTGAATGCGGGTGCGAGTGCCAAAGCAGCCTCCAGCTTCTTCCTGCCGCTGGCGCGGGTGAAACGAGCGCTGCAGTTGCTGCAGGCGGGTTCGCCGGTCACCCGCGGCACGTTGCAAACGCGGTTCGTGCAGGTTGCCTATGACGAGCTTCAGCGACTGGGGCTGCAGCCGGCGACCGAGGCGCGTTACCGCCAGTTGTTTGCCGATTACCCCGGTCTGCTCGTCGTCAGTAACGTGTTGCCCGGCGGGGCCGCAGACGACACCCTGCGCGTCGGCGACATCCTGCTGGAAATAAACAGTGAGCCGCTGGCTGATTTCGTCACGCTTGAGGGCGTGCTCGATGACAGTGTGGCCGGCGACATCACCGTGACCATAGAGCGCTACGGTGAGCGCATGACGCACAGCATGACTGTCGCTGATTTGCATGCCATCACGCCGGACGAATACCTGCAGTTCGGCAATGCGGTTGTGCACAAACTTTCTTATCAGCAGGCCTGGCACTTCAACCGCCAGCCGCAGGGTGTCTACGTGGCATCACCCGGCTATGTGATGACCCGGGCGGGCATACCTGACAGCAGTGTTATTGAGGCGGTTGCGGGGCAGCCTGTTGCTGATCTGGATGACCTCGAAGCCGCGCTGAACACGCTGGCCGACGGGCAGGCCGCGAGCGTGCGTTTTTCCACACTTGAAGAGCCCGGCAACGTCCGGCAGACCTTACTGCGTATGGATCGACGCTGGTTTCCGGCAGAACGCTGCCGGCGCGACGACAGCAGCGGTGAGTGGCCGTGCAGAGAGCTGGCCCCGGGCCCGGCGGAATCGCCGCGGCAAACGGTGACCCGCGCCACCTTGCCGGAGACGGATAAGGAACTGCAGCGCATCGCCCGCTCTCTGGTGTTGGTGAACTTCGATATGCCTTACAGCATCTCGGGGGTGTCTGAGCGGCATTACTACGGCACCGGTCTGATCGTCGATGCAGAAAGAGGGCTGGTGATCGTGGATCGCAATACGGTGCCTGAAGCAATCGGCGATGTTCGTCTGACTTTCGCCGCTTCCGTGGATGTGCCCGGCCGTGTTGAATTTATACACCCGGTGCACAACATCGCCGTCGTTTCATATGACCCCGCGGCCATCGGCGATACCCCGGTCACTGCCGCGCGCCTGAACACTGATGAGCCGCGTCCGGGTGCGGAACTGCGCTCCGTCGGTTTGCGCCGCGACAGCACGCTAGTCAGCCAGCCCGTGCAGGTGGCAAACATCACGGCCCTGCGCTATCCGCTCTCCAAGTCGCTGCGCTTTCGCGAGACCAACCTGGAGGCAATTTCGCTGGTCACGCCGCCCCGTGGTGCGGACGGTGTGCTGATCGACTCCCGTTCGCGCGTTGTCGCCCTGTGGTCGAGTTTCGCCTTCGATATCGGCAATGACACGCGTGAAGACAGTCGTGGCGTACCTGCTGAGCTGGTGCAGGAAGCGATTGAATTTGCGCGCAGCGGTGAACCGGTCTATTCGCTGGAGGCTGAACTGGCAACATTGCCGGTCGCCCGAGCACGCAGTTTCGGTTTGCCGGATAGCTGGGCGGAACGGCTGGCCGCTCACGATCCTGGCCGTCGCAGCGTGCTTGCCGTCGAGCGCACGGTTGCCGGCACCGCCGCTGAACAGTTGCTGCGTTCCGGTGATCTGTTGCTCGCGGTCGACGGCAAGCCGGTCACGCGCTTTCGCGAAGTCGAACGCGCCGTAAGGGGTCGGACAATGATTAATCTTACTGTGTGGCGTGACAGCGATGAATTGCAGATTAGTCTGCCGACAACGCCGCTCGACGGTGACGGTGTGCGCAGGATACTCGTTTGGAGTGGTGCTGTACTGCAGGAGCCGTACCGGGAAGTCGCCGCGCAGTGGCGAGTGCAGCCTGAAGGCGTTTACGTCGCCTTTTTTACCTTCGGCTCGCCGGCATCGCGGGCAGACCTCGGTGCAGGGAGTCGTATCGTCGCGGTTGACGGTATCAACGTCAGCAATCTGGATGACTTTATGGCGCGGGTTGCGGAACGCGCGGACACTCCGTCGGTGCGGCTCACGTTGCGCGGCTGGAACAATGCCGAAGGGGTGGTGACTGTAAAACCGGATTCGTTTTACTGGCCGACACACGAAATTGTTTATGAGGGTGAGTGGCAGCGACGCGAGCCCTGACAACTAACTCCCGCTACTGTTTAAAGACACCTGTCGCAATAAGCAGCCAGGCAATCATCATGCTGATGCCGCCGTACGGCGCCAGCGCACTGATGAAGCCCTTGCCTACAAACGAGCTGATGTAGATGCTGCCGCAGAACAACAGGATGCCGAGCAGCATGATCCAGGCTGCGAGACTGAAGATCGCTGCGGTGGGAAATTTTCCGATCAGCCAGCATGCCAGCATGATGCCGAGGGCGTGGACCATCTGATACTGCACCGCCAGTTGCCAGTTGCTGATTTGTTGCGGCGTGAAGCGATCATTAAAGGCATGCGCCCCCAGTGCGCCGAGCTGCACAGCCACCAGCAACAGCAAGCTGGCGATAACCAGTAACGTTTTTTGAGTGCGGTTCATGATGTTGTTTCCTGAGCACTGCGTGTATGGGCATAGTGCATTTTACGATAGGCGAGTATAGGCGCGTCGCTGCTCAACAGCTTTTCACTGCGAATATTGCGGATGTCACCGGGGTCCTGACTTGCCACGACGGGCCAGTCCTCGCGGAAGACCAGAAACTGGGAGAAGCGGGTATAGAGATCGAGTAATGGCCGCAGTCCCGGGAAGTTCGCCTTTGTGTAGGTGCGGCCGTAGACCTCGGTCGTGGACTCGTCCACCGGTACGAACACTGCGCTCATCAGTGCGCTGCGCTCCGCCTGCAGTGACCAGAGGTTGGGGTAAATAAACTCGAAGCACTGCGTCCTTCTGCCGTCCTCCATTAGCCAGCCGCGCAGCCCGCCGGGAATCGTTTCGACATCGACAACGGTTTCAGCTTCACTCTTAAACAGGCCGATCGTTGTGCGGTGAACCACAGGAAGGTGGCTGAAGTCACAGACGTTTTCGATACAGCGGGTGTAGTGAGCCGGCCACATTGATACTGACTCACCGTAAGACATACCGAGCACGGCTTCGTGGTGCGGGGGCGCCGGCAGCTCAGCAGGATCCTGCGGCGCGCCGCGCCACATCCAGATGTAGCCGTGAGCTTCAGTCGCTGTGTGTGTTGCCGCCCGCAGGTCAGCGGGTACGGGCCTGTCGCCTTCGGGCGGTGTGCGTGTGCAGCGGCCGTCGGAAGCAAAGCGGAAGCCGTGAAAAGGACAGGCCAGTTCGTGATCGCGCAGCCGCCCGCGGCTCAGCGCTGCACCCCGGTGGGGGCAGCGATCCGCCATGACGACGGGCGTGCCGGCTGCATCACGCCAAAACACCAGCGCTTCGCCGAAGCGGGTTCTGCCGGTGGGTTTGTCGTCGCGTAACTCGCGGCTGCGCAGCACCGGGTACCAGTGTTCACTGCTGACATCCATGTACTGCATGGTGCTTCAGCCCGCGCGGACAGGCAAGGCAGAACCGCGTGATGTCGTCTGCCGGAGGGATCTCAGGTAATGAGTCGCGGCCGCAGCATCAGGGATTCGTCATGATTGGCGACGTCCACCAGCTCGTTGCGAGTCAGCGACTCCCATTCGCGCATCCACGGCACAAATTCGTCGACTGGCATCGGCTTGCTCAGGAAGTAGCCCTGTGCCCGCTCGCAGCCTTCTTCCCGCAACCAGCGCAGTGCAGGTGAGGTCTCGACGCCTTCGGCGACAACTTCGAGCCCCAGGTTGTGCGCCATGTTGATAATGGCCCGGACGATGGCGGCATTCTGGCTGTGCTCAGGCAGGTTGCCCACAAACGACCGGTCCACTTTGATTTCGTCAATGGGCAGGCGTTGCAAGTGACCCAGTGATGAGTAACCGGTGCCGAAGTCATCCATCGAAGTGCGGAAGCCCATGTCTCGCAGCCGCTCAAGAATCTTGATGGCGTAATCAATATCGGTGACGAGCGCCTCTTCGGTAATCTCGAGTACAAGACAGTCCGGCTTCATCTTATTGGCATCGAGTTCGTTCTCGAGCAGGCTGATGAGATTCTCGCTGAGCAGATCTTGCGCGGATAAATTGACGGCGATCGGCAAGTTGATGCCCTGGTCATGCCAGCTTCGTGCCTGCGCGACTGCGCGGCCGAGCATCCACTCTGTCAGCATACCGATACACCCGGCGCGCTCGGCAAGCGGAATAAATTCAAATGGCGCAATCTGCCCGAGTTCCGGGTGGTTCCAGCGCAGCAATGCCTCTGCACCACATACCTGCGTGCTGCTGAGTTCCACCTTGGGCTGCAGGTAGATTTCGAGTTCGTTTTCACGGCAGGCGCGGCGCATGTCGCCGAGAATCGCCAGCTGGCGGACGTGACGGGCCTCGCGACCGTTCTGATACACCACTATTCGTTTCTGGCCCTGTTGAGCATCGTTCTTCGCTACGGCGGCGCGTCGCAGGAGTTCATCGGGTTGGCGGCCGTGCTCAGGGCTCACGCACATGCCGATGCACGCATCGAGCGTGACGTTTACGTCCTGTACATTGAACCCCGCATCGAGCAACCCGGCCAGACGGCGTGCAAGACGCTTGCCCTCGTCTTTGTCAGCACCGGGCGCGATGACTACAAACTGATCGCCTTCGAGGCGGGCCAGTATATGTTCTTCGTCAATACCCGCGCGCAGCCGCTGTGCGGTCTGACGCAGTACCTCATCGCCGACCTCGTGGCCAAGTGAGGACTGAATCTCACGAAACCGCTGCATGTGCATCACCATCACGACAACCGAGTCGCCGCTCTGAGATGCGTTACGCAGGATCTCACGCAGAGACTCCATCGCATGCGTGCGATTGGGCAGCCCTGTCAGCGGATCAAACTCTGCCTGATAGACGATGCGTTGTTCCCGCTCCGCGATGCCGATACGCATTTTCTCGAAGGCCTGCGCCAGCTCGCCAAACTCATCGCCTTTGTTTATTTCCAGCTTGGTGTTGTAGTTGCCGACACTCATCCGTCGTGCCGCCATCAGCAGCTGACGAATCGGCGTCGTGACCGCACGCGACAGGAGCGCGGTAAGGATCAGCGCCCCCAAAGCGGAGATGAGGGCAGAGTTAATAAGTTTGCCCTGCAGTGCTTCAAAGGGCTTGCGCGACTCCACGACTCGTTTGTGGAACAGCACGATAACGCGATTGTCATCCGGGATGTAAAGTCCGGCTCCGGAGGTCAGGGTGTTTTCCAGCTCGCGGACCGCCTCCGCGTGACCGTCCGATACGCGGAGTGCCGCTTCAGCAATCATGCGGCGTTCTTCCGGCGGCAGCGAACTGCCGAGGGTCCGGATTTTCCCCGTGTGAGTTCTGGTGAGAATGGTAACGTCGACACCGCTGCGCGCGGCCATGGCAACGGCAATATCATCGTCGATTCGATGGCCCATCAGCATATAGCCGCTGGGTTCGTCTGCACCGATTTCAACCGTGACGACATCGTAAACCGCTTCGTCCGTAATCAGCAGGTCGCGTCCTGCGGCAAAGGCTGATTCAAACTGCGCGCTCTCATAATTGGAGATATTCAGTCGGAACAGCATGTCGCCATTGGCGTCATACACCATGCCGACATCGGCTTTCGCCTGCGCATAATAGTTTTGGAATTTGGACACGAGTTTGTCGATATCGCGACGTTCTGCCAGCGCGGTCCGCACATTTTCGTCGGTACCCAGCGTCAATAATATGTCGCGTAGATTGCGTGCACGCTGAGCCACGTCGCTGGCAAAGTTAGACGAAGCCGTGTCGATTTCGGCGACTGCACGCAGGCGGTTTTCTTCATCCGCAAAACGCAATACGGACATAACCGTTGCGGCCTGTGAGGCCAAAACGACCAGCAAAGTCACTATCAGGACTTTGTAGCTGAATTTATTTAACAATCCCCGCAAAGGGTGTCTCCCGTTCCATTACCCATCCATATGGGCCCATGCGCAATATCCGCAGTATTCGCAAACTGAATCGTAGCGACCACGGCCTGCCTGAGATGCGGACTGCGTCACGTATTCACATAATTCGTGACTCGCGAGTGACAACTGTGATTAAGTTAACTACCGAAACGCGACTTGCGTTGCGAGCAGCGCGCGGCACAATGG
This sequence comes from Gammaproteobacteria bacterium, assembly GCA_013001905.1. Lineage (GTDB taxonomy): Bacteria > Pseudomonadota > Gammaproteobacteria > Steroidobacterales. Next base: position 82,448 of record JABDLC010000001.1, read on the forward strand.
GCTCGGGCCGCGTCCTGACAGGCTTTTGGAAGACTTATGCGATCTTTGTTTGCGGCGGTGCTTGACCGCCTAGTTCTGGACCGGCCGTGGCTGGCGCTGCTGACGGTAGCGCTGGTCGCAGGCATTCTGGCCCTGTTTGTGCCGCGCTTTCAGCTGGATGCCTCGGCAGACTCGCTGTTGCTCGAGCAGGACCAGGATCTGCGGTACTACCGGGAAGTGGTCGAACGCTATGGTTCGGATGACTATCTGGTCATTACGTTCACGGCAAAGGATGATCTGTTCGCGCCGGCTACTTTTACTGAACTGCGCTCGCTGCGCGACGCATTGCGTGATCTGCCGAACGTTGTTGAGGCTATCAGCATCCTGGACGTGCCGCTCATCGGCGGCCCCGGCGTAACGCTGACATCTCTGCAGAAACGGATTCCCACGCTCGAAGATGAAGATGCGGACCGCGCGCGTGCACGAGAGGAACTGCGGCAGTCGCCCATCTACAGTAATTTGCTGATGAGCACGGACGGCAATACGACCGGGGTGTTCCTGCGCTTACAGGCTGACCCGCGGCTCATGGATCTGATTAAGGCGCGTGACGATATTCGTGAACAAAAGCTGGAACGCGCACTGACGGATGCAGAGGTCGCACTTGAGCGACAGCAGTCTGATGAAATCAAGTGGCGATCGGAAGCACTGCTGGACCGGCAGCAGGCCGATATCGCAGCCGTGCGTGCAGTGATCGCCGCGCATGGCGAACACGCCGAGATTCATCTGGGCGGTGTGCCGATGATTGTCAGCGACATGATCGACTATATCCGCAGCGACATCGTCGTGTTCGGCAGCGGGATCTTGCTTTTTCTCGTCGTCCTGTTGACCTTTATTTTCCACAGACCGCGCTGGGTAGTGGTGGCGTTGACCTGTTGCGCGGTGTCGGTGCTCATGATGGTGGGGCTGCTCGGGTTGCTCGAATGGCGGGTCACCGTTGTCTCGTCGAACTTCGTCGCATTAATGCTGATTTTCAGCCTGTCACTCACTGTGCATCTGATCCAGCGGTATCGGGAGCTTCATGCCGAGCACCCTGAGGCGGATCAACGCTGGCTGCTGCGCACAACTCTGCGCGACAAGGCCAGCCCATGCTTATATACCGGGCTCACCACCATGGTCGGCTTCGGCTCACTGCTGATCAGCGGGATCCGGCCTGTTATCGACTTCGGCTGGATGATGATGATGGGCATGGTGGCGGTCATCGCGACAGCCTTCGTCTTGTTTCCCGCGATGCTCATTTTCTTCAGCCCGGGCAAGTCGCGGGATCACGGCGATTCCACTCAGGTGGTGACCGGGTTGTTTGCGGCACTGGTGCGCAAGCAGCCGCTGCTGACCTTGCTGGCGTGTGTGGCCGTTGCTGCGGCCGGCGTTACCGGCGTGTTGCGGCTTGAGGTTGAAAACCGGTTTATCGATTACTTCAAGAGCGACACCGAAATTCATCAGGGCATGTTGGTCATTGATCGCAAACTGGGCGGCACCATGCCGCTTGATGTCGTACTGGACGCCGATCCGGCATTTCTGGCGAGACAGGTCGCCGCGTCTGACGCCAACGACGAGTTCGATGATGAATTCACGGACGAGTTCACGGATGACTTTTCCGACGACTTCACTGACGAATTCACAGACGAGTTCACAGACGAAACTGCTTCGGGTGACGAGGCAGCCGCATTGCGTCCGGACCTCGGTTCGACCAGCTACTGGTACAACAGTTTTCGTCTGGAACAACTCGATGAGGTGCATGACTACCTCGACGGGCTTCCGGCGACCGGCAAGGTGCTGTCGCTGGCGACAACCATAGAAGTGCTGGAATCGCTCAATCAGGATGAGTCGCCCGGCACCTTTTTCCTCTCCGTGCTGTATAAGCGTTTGCCGGACGAAATCAAGAGCACACTGGTTGACCCCTACATGTCGCCGGATGGTAATCAGGTGCGAATCAGCACACGTGTCTACGAAAGTGACACCGGCCTGAATCGCAATGAGTTGCTGCGGGAAATACGGAAGCATCTGGTCCAAGAAATGGGTTATGCGCCCGAGCGCGTTCATGTGACGGGCATGATGGTGCTGTACAACAATGTGCTGCAAAGTCTGTATCGCTCGCAGATACTGACGCTGGGCGCGGTTTTTCTGGCCATCACACTTATGTTTGGTGTGTTATTCCGCTCTGCGAAAATAGCGCTGCTCGCCATCATCCCGAGCCTGCTGTCAGTCGGTTTCGTGCTGGGGTCGATGGGGTGGCTCGGCATACCCCTGGATATCATGACGATTACTATTGCGGCGATCAGTGTCGGAATCGGCGTTGATGACTCGATTCATTACATTCATCGCTACCGGCAGGAGATGGCCGCTGTCGGCGAGCCGCTCGCCGCGATGGATCGCAGTCACACAAGTGTGGGGCGCGCCATGATGTACACGACCGTGATTATTATCGCGGGTTTCTCAATACTGGCGTTGTCGAACTTTATTCCCAGCATTCTGTTCGGTCTGCTGACCGGGCTGGCAATGTTTATGGCGCTCGCGGCGAATCTGACTCTGTTGCCGTTACTTCTGCGCTGGGGAAAAATTACCTGACGAAAGCGAGTCGAGCGCGCCCGATTATCCGTTTTCAGCGAGATCGATTTGCGCGCGCAAACCTTTATTAGTCTTGGTCAATACAGCACAGTGCTGCTTCCACCGCTCGATTTCGGTGGTTAGCGCATCGATTTCCTGCTGCAGCTTCGAGTCACCGGGTTCGTCGTCAACCATGTCGAAGCCGGCAATCATCCCGCTGCCTGAGTGCTCCACCCGGGCCTGCACCTCCAGTTCGGTGACGCGTGTTGTTGCAGCGTCAAGTTCACGACGCACAACAGTCAGCTCCTGTCGAAGCTCCTGACGCTGCTCAATTTCTTTATTGAGGTGTTCCTTGGTCGCGTTAAATTTTTGTTTGATGTCACTCAGTGAGCTACTGGCATTTTCCAGTTTGTTAGTGAGCTCTATTTTCAGGGTGCTGTCGGCATCCTGATTGTCCTTGAGCTGCGCGAGTTCTTTGCGCGCGATACTCAGCGCCGCCCCCAGCTCGCGAATTTCCTGGTCGCGCGGGTCTTCATCCTGGGCATCGCGGGTGCGCACGTCCCAGTAAAGAGCGGCTTTCCAGCTGCCGAAACAGGCGGCGCCCAGAGCAAGAACCAGGCCTAAAATGGCAAGCAACGACATAGCAATGAATCCGTGTATCCCAGCGTGTATTGCATAAGAGAACATAATCAACCGGGCGCGCGCTTTCCTTGCACTGGCTCTCACTTTTGCTGGATTATTATGGCCGTCCGGAGCCTGAATCTATGACCCTGATGATGAAAAACAGAGCGCCCGTGCTGTCGCTGACCCTGATGCTGCTGCTCGCAGCAGGAGGCTGTGCGGACAGCCCGGATAACGAGGCAATCCCCACGGTGACGCCTGCCCCTGTTGTCGATTCTTCGCGGGACTCGCTATTGCAGACGGATCGCGATTTCGCCGCGTCAGCGCTCACCGAGGGTGTGGTGGCGGCCTACGATAAGTATCTCGCGGCCGATGCGGTGCAGCTGCCGGACGGCGCTCTGCCGCTCGACGGTAAAGAGGCGATCATGGCCAACGTACTGGGAGCAGTTGCGGACAGTGAGTTCAGTCTGAGCTGGGAACCAGTGGATGCAGAGGTTGCCGCCTCCGGCGACCTCGGTTACACATGGGGTAATTATTTTCTCGAAGGCATCGATATTGATGGTGCTTCGTTTGAGGCCGAGGGCAAATACGCCAGTGTGTGGCGTTACTCCTCAGATTCCGGCTGGCAGGTTGTGCTCGATATCAGCAACGACAACGAGATGCTGTTTCCGGAAGAACTCGATTTCGGTTTGCTGACCGAGGATTTCGGCGCTGATTCAGCCGCGACAGATTAACTCCGGTCACAACGGCTGCCCATATTACTCAGGGCGGGCAAATTCCAGATAGTGCTGCTGTGGCAGAACGTCGAGGCTTTTCACGAAGCTGAAGCCGGCGGCAGCCATTTCGCGCTTCACCTGCTCGGCTGACATTTTGTGCACCGGGATGATCGGCACCGAGAGATCTTCCGCGCGGTATTCGATCAATACAACACGGCCGCCCGGCCGCATGGCCGAATAGAGTGATTGCATGACTTCACGGGGCCACTCGAACTCATGGTATGCATCGACCATAAACGCTACGTCGACGGATTGCGGCGCCAGCCCCGGCGAGCGCTCTTCAGCCAGCACCAGATCAATGTTATCAATGCCCGATTCCTCCGCGCGTTCTTCGATGATCGCCAGCATCTCCGGTTGTATGTCGACGGCCAGCACGGTGCCGCTATCGAGTCGCGGTGCGATGCGCAGCGAAAAATAGCCCGATCCGGCTCCGATGTCTGCAACGACACTGTCCGGCTCGAGGGGGAGGGCATCCAACAGCAGGTCCGTGCGTTCTTCGCGCTCGCGTTCCGGGCGGTCCAGCCAGCCTGCGCCGAGGTGACTCATGGTGTGCGCGATTTCGCGACCCATGTAATAGCGGCCGCGTCCGCCTCTGCTCGACGGGCCGGAGGTGTAGACAGGCTGGTCTGCGCCGGGGGCCGCCGAAGCGGGGGCGCGGGATTCAGCCGTGGTGTCGCTGCACGACGGCAATACCGCCAGCAGTACGCTGAGAATCGATACGGAAAAAAGGATCCGGCGACGCCATGGGGGGGATGACGCCGCCGGGGGGGATGGGGAACCGCTTAGGTTGTTCCCCTGGGGGACCTGGTTGTTACAGCAAGTGTGTCTCAATGTATGGGTGTATACGTCCACGCGAGCTGTTCGGATTCATCTCAGCCGGCGTGCAGCATCGTGGCCAATGACACCATGGGGACAAACAGCGCATAGATGCCCAGTACGATTTCGTCGCGGCGATCCATCAGTGTTTTCGGTGTGATTGTTTGCATGTCTTTCACCTTGAGGGGGTTGGAATTCGATGGTGAAAGAGTAGGGGTTGGAACGACTACGTTCTTGTCGCCTTGGTAACGGAATGTAGCGATTTGTAACAGCTGTAACTAGCTGTTTTTAATCGGTTAAAGACCGCTCTGGTCGTCAGCCGTTCGCCACTGCGTCGCTGACAGCCCGGGCGTCTGCTTCCGCGGCGCGGAATTGCAGCTCGGCGAGCCTGCTGTACAGTGGGTCGCGTGCCACCAGCTCGGCATGACTGCCCACCGCACGAATCTGCCCGTCCTCGAGCACGACGATGCGCTTGGCTTTCAGGACGGTCGCGAGTCGGTGCGCAATGATAATCGTGGTGCGGTCTTCCATCAGGCGCTCGAGTGCATCCTGCACCAGACGCTCGCTCTCGGCGTCGAGAGAGCTGGTGGCTTCGTCCAGCAGCAGTACCGGCGGGTTTTTCAGAATTGCCCTGGCAATAGCAATGCGCTGTCGTTGCCCGCCGGAGAGGCGCGTACCTTTCTCGCCCAGAAAGGTGTCGTAACCCTCGGGCAGTTTGGTGATGAATTCATCGGCGGCGGCGGCCTGTGCCGCGGCATGTACATCCGCATCACTGGCATCCGGCCGGCCGTAGCGAATGTTCTCCAGCGCGCTGGTGCCGAAGATCATGGTCTCCTGAGGCACCACGCCGATCATGCTGCGCACGGCAGCCGGGTCAGCCTGAGCGATATCGACGCCGTCAATGCGGATACACCCGGACTGCGGGTCATAAAAGCGCAGCAGCAACTGGAAGGTCGTGCTCTTGCCGGCCCCGGAGGGCCCGACGAACGCAACCGTTTCACCCGGCTCAATCGTCAGCGTGAAGTCATTGATGGCCAGTGTGTCGGGCCGCGAGGGATAGCTGAAATTGACGTGCTCAAACGCGATCCTGCCGTCGCCGTGCTCTGGCAGCGCGACCGGGTTCTCGGGTGCTTTGATCTCCGGCTCCGCCTCCAGCAACTCAATCAGCCGCTCCATCGCACCGGCCGCACGCTGCACCTCGCCCCACATCTCACTGAGCATCGCGCCTGAGCTACCCAGCAGCACCGTGAAAATCACGAACTGGGTGAGATCACCCGCCGTCATGCCACCTTCAAGCACTTCACGCGTGCCCAGCCACAGTACAGCGGTAATTGCGCCGAACAGCAGAAACATACTGCCGAAGGACATAACAAAGCGCACACGTATGCGACTGAGCGCTGCGCTGAACGCGCCTTCCACAGCTTCACCAAAGCGCGAGCCCTGCAGTGGTTCCAGCGTAAACGCCTGCACAGTTTCAATCGCATTCAGCGTTTCGTTCGCCATGCCGCTGGAGTCCGCAACCTTGTCCTGCGCGGTGCGTGACAGTTTGCGGACTTTGCGTGCTATCCAGATAATCGGAATGATCACCGCGGGCACCAGCAGGAGGATGATCATCGTCAGCTTCGGGCTGGTGTAGAGCACACCGGCGATGGAGATGATAAGCATGATGCTCGAGCGCAGGGCGATGGAAATGCCGACGCCGGAGATCGACTGCACCAGTGTGGTGTCAGTGGTGAGCCGTGACAGCACCTCACCCGTCTTGGTGACCTCGAAAAAAGTCGGATCCTGACGAATGACGTGTTCGTAAACCCGCTTGCGCAGATCCGCAACGACGCGCTCTCCCAGCCAGGTGATCAGGTAGAGACGGGCTGCTGACAGCAGGCTGATGCCGACAATCACGCCCATGACGAGCTTGAAGTAGTAGTCGATCTTGTCCGATTCGCCTGTCGAGATGCCATTGTCGATCAGAAAGCGGGCGGCTATCGGCAGGCTGCCGGTCACTGCTGAGGCAGCTACCAGCACGATGAGGGCAAGCGCCAGCGTCCCTTTGTAGGGCGCAATAAACGGCACGACCGCACGGAGCGGTCGCAGGTTCTTGCCCAGCGGTCGGGCTTCTAGCTGATCATTGGGTGGCATAAGAGAAGTATAAGGGTTTTCGTCGGCTGACCCGCTGCGGATTCGCGAGGCTAGGCAGTTGTGATGTACCTGCCAACCCTGTTTTTGCAATTCAATCCACGGTGCGGCGTCTGCTGCGGTGATCGTATGGCTTACACTGCGACCGACTGCGGAGGAACATGTGTATGGAAGGTTTATACGAAAGGGTTGCAGCGGAGCGTCGTCGTCTACGACAAGTGCGCATGGCGCTGACGGCGGCAACGGATCACGGTGCAGAGGGCGCCGCGGATTGGGTACCGTTTTATGTCGCAATCGGTGACTACTTTGAAGCAGCGATGGACCGTTTGCATGAGCAGGACATCCGCATGGGCGACATGCTGCGCGAAAAAGCTGACATGGATAAACCGGAGAATATCAAAGCGCTTGAGGAGCTTGACGAGCGCTTGTCCGGCAATCAGGAGCATCTGGGTCGCATGCTGGCCGCCCGCGACGCGCTGCGGGCCGACGGTGCCGCTGCGCTGGAGCAATTTGAAACCGCCGGAGGCGACTATGCGGCATTTATCGTGGCCAACATGGGGCATCACCCGGGCACTGCCGATATGGCGGGCGAGCTGTTTTCGACAGCAGACTGGGAGCATATGACACTGGCCAGCGATTCTGCTCTGGAGCGAGAGGCACAGTTGCATGCCGCGGTTTTTGCAGCCGCACCGGAGGCGCTGGACTTGTCGATGGATTGACCCTGGCTGCTAACCCTCGTGCTGGCGGATCAGCGCAGCCACCTGTGCGGCGATTTGTGTATTGATAATCTCGCGCGGATGGCAAAAGTCGACGAAGTAGTTTTGCTCATCTTCATCGCGCGGCACCGGGGTCTGTATGAGCGGCGTGCGGGTTGTCTGTGCGACCTGCTGCAGTTCATGCAGGTGGGCCCGTTTGATTCGCGGCACAATGAAATCGTGTTCAGCGGCCTTATACAGCGTGGCAATTTTCTCTGCTGAGTAGGGCGCGTCGATCACCGACTGCCAGAGTTCTCTCGCGATTGTCAGTTCATCGAGCGCTTCGCGGCCACCCGGCTGTTTGCGTAATTCGTCGAAGTCATAGTCGACGTATCGAGATCCGGGTTTCCAGTACAGCGGAATTTCAGGCTGCACGATAAAAGCCGGCACGTTCATTGACCGGGCGTGCTCTATCAGTTGCCGGTAGTAACGGCCGAAATCGTTTGCTGCCATGCGTATGTGCATACCGGTCTGTCTTATCGGGTAAATGCGGCGGCGCAGTCGTTCAAACCAGTGCGGGCTCTTCGGGTGTACATGCAGGTGGTAGCGATCCTGCAGGTTGTTTTCCCACATGCAGTCGTTGTTGCCAAAATGAACAATCACGTACGCGATGTGCAGGCCATCGTCCCGCAGTTGTCCGGCGAGGTGGCGAAAACGCCGCACGCCGGACAACACTGTGTGCCCCGGAATGCCCGCATTGAGCACTGCGAACCGATCGCCGAGCAGGTCGCGAACTGAATCTGTGTAATTTTTGTAGCGGAAGAACGCGCTTATCGGCGCCAGACCTTGCGCCTTGCGGCGGCGGTTCTCCGGAGTCACGGTCGTGTCCCAGCCTGACGTGGAAGATTCGCCGATACTCAAAATGACGGGCTTGCCGCTGGCCCGCACGTTGGCCACAGTTTCCGCGTAGCTGCTGAACCCGTTCTCTTGCAGAAAATCCTGACCTTCCTGAAGCACACGGAACAGGTATCCGTGATACCGGAAAGACGAGCCTTCCGGCACCAGGTGGGCCAGTTCAGCGTCCTCATGCTCATTGTCTTGATCTGCGGGCATCCGAACATCCTAAGCCATGCGAGGCGTCCGGCGTTGCCGGGCGTCTCAATTTGACAGCAGGACTCAGAGGGTCAGAATGAGAGAAGTCAATTTTCAGGGGGATAGATTGATGCCAGTATCCAGACTCGCCACGGCTGCCGCCGTCGCTTCGGCCGCAGGATTATTTTCCGGCACGCTGCTCGCGCAAAACAATGCTCAGACAGTAGAAGAACTCGTCGTCTCGGTTCGCAAGACTGACGAGAACATTCAGGAAGTGCCGGTGCAGGTCACCAGCCTGTCTTCAGAAGTTGTGCGCTCCGAGGCCATCCGCGAAATCGGTGATGTGGCGCGGCTCACCCCCAGTTTGCAATTCGATCAGGGTTTCTGGGCGCAGGACACCCGCGTTTCGATCCGTGGCTTGTTCAATCGCGCCGGCCGCCCCAGCGCGGCTGTGTTGATTGACGGTATTGATGTCAGCAGTGAGGCCTTCGAGAGTTCGGGCGGCTCGGGCTTGCTGAATCAGCGCCTGCTGGATGTTGAACGTATCGAAGTCGCGCGCGGGCCGCAGAGCGCCCTGTATGGTCGCGCGGCGTTTGCCGGTGGCCTTAACTACATCACGCGCCGGCCTGACGATGAATTGACGACGACCGCGGACATTCGGATCGCGGAGGAGGGTCGTCTTGATTTGCGCGGCACGGTCAGCGGCCCGCTGATCGATGATGTGCTCAGCGCCAAGATTATCGGCTCACACTATGAGCTGGACGGTGACTACACCAACCCGAACACCGGTGGTGATCTGGGTGGCGGAGAAAGTGACGGTATCGGCGTGTCTTTCGAGTGGACGCCGAGCGACAGCTTTTCGGCGTACTGGAATAATAC
>JABDLC010000022.1 GCA_013001905.1 Gammaproteobacteria bacterium
ATGCCGTACTTGGTGGACACGGTGCAGCCCTCGATCAGCGGCAGCAGGTCGCGCTGCACACCTTCCCGGGATACATCGGCGCCGACGCCTTCGCTGCGTTTGGCGACCTTATCCAGCTCATCGACAAAAACGATTCCGGTCTGTTCGACTGCCTCGATGGCGCCGGCTTTGATCTCGTCTTCGTTGACCAGGCGCGCGGCTTCCTCTTCGCGGATCTTCTTCAGCGCGTCCTTCACCTTCAGCCGGGCCGACTTCTTCTTGCCCTGGCCCAGATTCGAAAACATGTTCTGCAGCTGGCTGGTCATTTCCTCCATGCCGGGCGGCGCCATGATCTCGACACCGATCTGCGGAGCCTGCATTTCGATTTCGATTTCCTTGTCGTCGAGCTTGCCCTCGCGCAGCATCTTGCGGAATTTTTGCCGGGTCTCGGTTTCGCTCGACTCACCGCCTGACGGCGGTGGCAGCAATGCATCCAGCACCCGGTCTTCCGCTGCATCCTCGGCGCGGTGACGAACCTTGGCCATCTCCAGCTCGCGAGTCAGCTTCACCGCAACGTCCGTCAGATCGCGGATAATGCTGTCGACCTCACGCCCCACATAACCGACTTCAGTAAACTTTGTTGCCTCGACTTTAATAAACGGAGCGTTGGCGAGCTTGGCAAGTCGCCGGGCGATTTCTGTTTTACCCACGCCGGTCGGCCCCATCATCAGAATATTTTTCGGGGTAATTTCGTTACGCAGCTCTTCTGCTACCTGCATGCGCCGCCAGCGATTACGTAATGCGATGGCAACAGAACGCTTCGCCGCGTCCTGGCCAATGATGTGCTTGTCCAGCTCCTGAACAATCTCACGGGGAGTCATTTGTGACATGTCTGATCCTGAATACTGATAAATGCTCCGGGCTTAGTTGCCCAGAGTTTCGACAACGATGTTGTCGTTGGTGTAGACGCAGATGCTCGCGGCAATCTCCAGCGATTTGGTAACGACCTCTGCCGCACTTAAATCACTGTGATCCAGCAGTGCGCGAGCGGCTGCCTGCGCGTATGAACCACCCGAACCGATGGCCATCAGGTCATCCTCAGGCTGAATCACGTCACCATTGCCGGTGACAATCAGGGACGCTTCCTCGTCTGCCACGCACAACAGCGCTTCAAGACGTCGCAACCGGCGATCGGTGCGCCAGTCTTTAGCCAGCTCTATCGCAGCGCGAGTCAGGTTGCCGTATTGCTCCAGCTTGGCTTCAAAGAGCTCGAACAGCGTGAAGGCATCTGCTGTGCCGCCCGCGAATCCTGCCAGCACCTTGCCATCGGCGAGCGTGCGTACTTTGCGCGCGTTCCCTTTCATGACGGTACTGCCCATGCTGACCTGGCCGTCGCCGGCGATGGCGACGACGCCATTGCGGCGCACCGACACGATGGTCGTTCCGCGATATTGCTCCATTTTTCAGACCTTTACTTGTTGTTATCGGACTTCGTTTGCCGGCCCGAAGCGCGCTGAGCACGGGGGTGTGCCTTATCGTATATCTGGGCTAAATGCTGGAAATCAAGGTGTGTGTAGACCTGTGTGGTGCTGATATCCGCGTGACCGAGCATCTCCTGGACACCCCGGAGGTCACCGGATGACTCAAGCATATGGGTCGCGAAGCTGTGGCGAAACAAATGCGGATGCACTCGCTGCGGCAGACCCGACTCCGTAGCACGCCGCTTGACCATGGCCTGCACCGAACGCGGGCTGATGCGCGCGCCCCGCACGCCGACGAACAGTGCGTTTTCCGCTGCATCGGCAAGGTTGGCCCGCACCCGCTGCCAGCTGTCGATGGCGGCCAGTGCATGGCGGCCGACCGGGACTATGCGCTCTTTATTACCTTTACCCGTCACCCGCACTGTGCCGTCAGCAGCATCGATTTCGCCCAGATTCAGGCTGACCAACTCGGCCAGCCGTAGCCCGGATGAATACAGCAGCTCCATTATGGCGCGATCCCGCACGTCGACCGGCTCATCACCTTTTACGTTCAGCAGCACCGTCATCTGCTCTGCATCAAGGGTATCCGGCAATCGCTGCGGCGCCTTCGGCGCGCTGACCTCGACGACCGGATTACTCTTGATGTGATTCTCACGAATCAGGTATTGCATAAACATGCGGGCGCCGGACAACCGTCGCTGCACACTGCGCGGACTCAGGCCGGATGCAAATTCGAGTGCCGCAAACCGGCGCAGATTGTGCACTCGCAAGTCACGCCAGGCAGCGATGTCTTGCTGATCACAGAAATTTCGCAGGCAAATCAGATCCCGCCGGTAGGCGGCGATGGTGTGTGCAGAGAGACGTCGCTCCGTGCGCAGGTGGCGCAGAAAGCTCTCTGCGTATTGCCACTGCGGATCGTTCATTGTTTTACCGGCGTTACCGCACCGCCAGCGCACAACCGAGCAAGTCGCCCAGCCGGGCCAGAAAATCCATGCTCATTGTCGGGTTGAAATAGTCGGCATCGCGACTGCCGATGGCGAGAAAACCGGCGGCCGCATTCTCGCCGAGCGGCACCAGCGCAGCCGAACCCATGTCGTCTGCATCATCGGCAAACAAGAACTCGCGCTGAGCGTCACGGATACGCCCGCAACGCGGCTCACCGCTGTCGAGGAAGGTCTTGAACGGCCGCAGGCGCTTGTCGTCACGGCCGATCGTGCGCAGAAAGCGATCATGCGTAGTAAGCCCTTCAAATTCGCCGTCGCTGTATTCAAACAACACCAGCACGGCCTGGTCCGCTGAGAAGGAATGACGCAGCAGCCCCTCGGCGACTTCAACAATGTGTGCACGCGTGCCGGCCGCCATCAGCGCCGTTGCCATCACGTGCACCTTGTCAGCCAGTTCATCGTTGCTGCGCGCGATATCAATAAGCTCACTCAGCTTGCGCTCCAGCTGCAGGTTTTTCTGGCGCAGCGTGGAGACCTGACGCTCGATCAAAGAGACCGCGCCGACACCGCCTGTTTTGTGTGGAATGCGGAGCCCGTCCAGCAGACTCTGATTATTCTCGAAAAATTCCGGATGACTTTGCAGATACTCGGCGACTTCATCCGCGCCCAGTTCCGTTGCCGCCAGTTGCGGCTTGTTTGCACTGCTCATATTGCGACAACCCCGTCGAAAGCCCGCACAGCTTCCCCGATTAACCAAACGGGCGCACCCTCGCCCGGCCAACGAACCCGCAGTTCGCCCCCCGGCAGCGCCACAGTAACCTCTTCGTCAAGCAGCCCGGCTTGACGTCCTGCTGCAACTGCCGCACACGCTCCGGTACCGCACGCACTGGTTTCCCCGACTCCGCGTTCAAAAACCCGCAACCGGATGTGCGCAGGACCGACGACCTGCATGAACCCGATGTTAGCACGGTTCGGAAAGCACTCATGGCCCTCCAGGAGCGGGCCCAGATGCGCTACCGGGGCTGTAGTGACGTCATCCACGCGAATAACGGCGTGCGGATTGCCCATCGACACCGCAGCGAATTCCACTGCTGTTCCGCCCGCGTTTACGGTGTAGGTCGCGGCACGCTCAGCGGTCGTAAACGGCAAATCGGCAGGCTCAAATGACGGCACCGCCATCTCGACGGCAATATTGCCGTCGGTCATCAATTGCGCATTGACTACCCCGCCCGGAAAGCCGAGTCGCCACACACGCTCATTATCAGCACTGTCGCCCGCAATATAGCGGGCAATACAGCGGGCCCCGTTGCCACACTGCTCAACCTCGCCGCCGTCGGCGTTATAAATGCGGTAGAAGACATCGACCCCGGTGCCGTCCGGCTCCGAGAGCCACAGCAGCTGGTCGAATCCGACGCCGGTGTGGCGGTCTGCAAGGGCACGGATGACCCCGCCAGAGGGCGTTTCAGCCCCGCGAGCCACCAGGAAATCGTTACCCAGCGCGTGCATTTTGGTGAATTTCAGCTGCATTCCGGCATCCTGCGTCCGCCCCGTCTGCGGTGCGACGCGTTGAAAATATTCTGTTAAGTGAGAAGATACGTCATCGGCCTATAAATACAAAAGACAGGATCACAGCGCGGAGGGCACTCATGCGACACATCATGGTTCTCAACCCCAAGGGGGGTTGCGGCAAAAGTACGCTGGCAACCAATCTGGCTGCTTATTACGCCAGCAAAGGCAAAAAAGTTGCGCTCGCTGACTACGATGAACAGCAGTCCAGTCTCGACTGGCTGGAGCGTCGCCCCGCCAAACGCGCTGAGATTAAAGGCCTGGCGGGTTACAGGGACGGCCTGAAAGGCCTGTCGCGCACCACTGATGTCGTGATACTTGATGCACCGGCACGAGCTCACGGTAAAGAGCTGACAAACCTGCTGCATCATGCAGAAACGATTCTGATCCCTGTGCTGCCGTCGCAGATCGATATGCAGGCGACGGAAAAGTTCATCCATGAGCTGCGCGCCACGCCGACTATCAAAAACAATAAAGCGAAGATTGCGCTGGTTGCGAATCGCGTGCGCGAAGGCACGCTGATTTTTGATGACCTCGACGCGTTTCTAGACAAATTGCCGGTGCCCTACATCGCCACGTTGCGCGAAGCGCAGAACTACGTGCGTGCGTACACCCGCGGCGTCGGCATTCATGAGCTACCGGAATACCTGTCGTGGCCGGATCGCGAAGAGTGGGGCCCTCTGATTGACTGGCTCAATACCCGGGCGTCCAGGCCGCGGGCTGCAGCCTGAGGCCTCAAGCCTGATCAGTCGCTCAATTTAGCGTTTGGCAAACGCGGCAGTTCCGCGCCCGGATAACTTTGGGTCAGCCCCTGCTGGAAGGCATTGAAGGCGCCTTCCTGTTCACCCATTTGCTGCAGTAACTGGCCCAGCTCGTGCCAGGCCTGCGGACTCGGACGAATTGCCACACTTGATTCATAGTACGAGCGGGCTTTACCCCACAGCTCCGTCGCCACACACAATCGCGCCGCCACCAGCAACACCGAAGGGTCTTCAGGATGCTGCTGCAACCATTTTTCGACGCGTTTGAGACGGTCCGCGGCCGGGGGTGTTTCCAGATCACCGTACGCCAGCACAAGCTCTTCCGCCCACTGCTTCTTTAACGCTGATCGCAGCAGCGACTCTGCCTGTCGCGATTCACCGGCGGCCAGCAACGACCGGACCCGCGCACGAATCAGCGCCGGCCGGTCCTGTAGTGCTTTCGGCACGGCTTTCCACAGACTGCGGCTGCGCGCACTGTCACCCGCTGCATCCTCAAGCAACGGAACCCAGGCACTGACTGTCCACTCGTCCAGCAGCGTGGCGGGCACCTTGCGCGACTTGCGCAGTCGCGGCAGCAATTCCTCAAGCACACGCCATTCTTCTCGCGCGACAGCAATCTCCGCCTTCAGGCGCAGTGCTTCGGTATTCTTTGGCGATGCCTCCAGCACCTCCGACAGTGTCTCGGCTGCGCCGTCAACGTCGTCGTCGTCCATCTGCAGTTGTGCGCGCGTCAGCAGCACTGTTGCCTCGGCCCGTGGCTCCTGCTCGGCTGCCATGTCCAGCCACGCGTCGCGGCGCTCAGTGTCACCTTGCGCATGGGCGGCCCGCGCCGCAGCCAGATAATTCAATAACGGTGTTTCGCTGTTACGCGCACCTTTGGTGAGCAGGCGTTCGCCCTTCGCGAAATTACCCTGACCCAGCTCAATGTAGCCGAGCGTGATGCGCTCCCCTGCTTTACGGAGCCGGCGCTGCGCGACAGCTTCACCCAGTTTCCGGGGCGCACGCCAGACCCGCACCAGCAAGCGCACGACCATGTATGTCAGCAGCAACAGGAACGCCATCACCGGCACTGACATTTCGACGGTATAACCGCGGAAGTTGATCAGAACATAACCGTTATCCGCCATCAGGTAGTGCGCAGCCAGCGCGCCCAGCGCAAGAACAACGACAATAAAAATACTGGCCTTCATTCCGCTGCGCCCGCGCCTTCTATGTCGAGCAGTAACGCCAGCGAACCTGAAATGTCAGGCATCGCGGCGGGCCGTTCGACAGCGCTGAGCTCCGCAACGGTTGCGAGCGCCGCTTCCACGGCCTGATCGGCGGTGTTGAAGTAGCCGCGGATCTGCTCATCAATGCGGCCGAGCGCCTGCGTATACAGTTCATATTCGCCGGTGACCAGCGACAGTCGTGCAACCTGTATCTCGCCGCGCACGCTTTGAATAACGAGTGCATACTGAGCCTCGCTTAGCTGCACCTCCGGCGTGTCGGTGTTGTCCCGGACCTTGACGATGCTGCCGAAGACATCGGCCACCGTCGCACGGAAACGCGTCCATGCATCCGCGGCATCGGTCTCCTCGAGAGCTTCCGTCGCTGCTTCCATTGGCGATACCTGCGTGTTGAAACGCTCGGGCGGCGGGTTTTGCAACGGCCAGCTGTCGACCTGCGCCGCGAGCGCCTGCAGTGCAAACGCAACACCGGTGACGTCAACATCGGGTACCGATTTCAGGGCAGCGATTTCTTGCGCAAGGGCGGCGCGCACAGGCGCGAGTCGCGGATTACCAATCTTCTGTAACTTCTCGTCAGCAAACTCAAGCGCAGACCTGGCCACGTCAGCATCACTCGCAAGGCTTGCCCGTGCGTTGGCAACGCGCAGGTAATACAGCGCTTCGGCCTGCAAAAAACGATTACGCCGTGCCTGATCCGAACCGGTCAAGGCCGCAAACTGCTCTTCCAGTTCCGCGACGCTTGATGACAGTTCCGCCAGCGCTGCAACCTCGCCGGCAACAAGCTCCTGCAGTTCAGCAATTCCCGCATTGCTGCCGTCAACCTGGGCAGCGAGCCGCTTCAGCTGCTGATCTGTTTCACTGCGCAGCTGTTGCGTCTGGCCTGCACCAGCCTGCAACTGTTGTGGTAGTGCCTGCAGTTTCTGCACTTCTGTCCACACGTAACCGGCCGCGCCTATCGCTGCCAGCGCCAGAATCGCGGCGATGCTGCCCAGGGCCTTACCGCCCGATCCTTTTGACGAGGCCTCAGGTTGGTTGTCCGGGGCCGTTTCTTGTTCGCTCATGGAAGTTTGCCGCAACTACAAAAGACTGATGCGGTCATTCTGCCACGACAACTGCGGGCTGTCAGAGACTTGTACTGAAAGCGTGTGGTATCCGGAAATTGGCCGCGGACGGGCCTTGCGCGGCGAGCGCCGGCTCTGGGTGGCGGGCGCTAGCCGGAGACTGCTGCCAGACAGTGCTTTACCGTACTGGCATGGCGGCGGCTCACCGGTAGCCAGTCGGATGCACCGCTTAGCCGCACGCGGTACTGGCCGTTGTCATCACGTTCCAGCTCCTCGATAGCCGTGATGCGCACGAGTGAATTACGATGCAGCCGCACGAACTCATCCTCGAACTCCTGCTCCAGGGTTTTCAGCGATTCGTCGATCAACGCTTCTCCCCCGGCATGCACCATCCGCACATATTTCTGATCAGCATGAAACGATTGCACATCGCTGACCGGAATTAGTTTGACGCCCGTACCGCTGGTCACGCTGATGTGCTGACGAGCGCACAACTCCGGCGCGGTATTAATCAGATCATTGAGTTGCCAGCGGTGCACCCGTGCCGCCCGTTCCAGAGCCTGCAGTAGTCTTTCGCGACGCACAGGCTTCAGCAGGTAGCCCACGGCATTCGTTTCGAAAGCCTGCACCGCATACTCGTCGTACGCGGTCGTAAAAACGACCGCCGGTGGCGTCGGCAAGGCGGTCAGATGACTGGCAACCTCGACGCCGTCCATGCCGGGCATGCGAATATCCAGCAACACCACATCGGGCTCGTGTTCGCCGACAGCTTGCAACGCATCATGCCCGTTACCCGCCTCAGCAACCACGTCCCAGCCGCCGACATCGGCAACCATCGTTGCCAACCGCGAGCGGGCTGGCAGCTCGTCATCAACAACCAACACGCGTAGATTGCCCCTGGCCATCAGCCCGCGACTCCCTGAATCGTGCCGTCTTCAAAAACGCGTTTGCCGGCCCCCGGCAACGGGAACCCAATCAGCACACGAAAATACTCGGCGGCCGAATCAACTTCGAACCGGGCGCGGCGCCCGTAGGCCAGCTCCAGCCGCTGGCGAATATTATCGAGCGCCAGCTGATGACCGCCGCTGCGCGGGCTGCTGTGCTCCGGCAACGGATTGCTGACCGTGATCGTCACCATGTCGGCCTCGGTCACCCCCCACACGGTGATGGTGCCGCCTTCGGCACGCGGCTCGATGCCGTGATAGATCGCGTTCTCCAGCAGGGGCTGAATCGTGAGCCCCGGCACCCGGGTCTGTAACGGCACATCATTCAGTTGCCAGTCGACCTGCAGGCGACTGCCCAGACGCTGCTCTTCCATGCGCTGATACACGCGCGTCACTTCGAGCTCCTGCTCCAGACTGATGCTCTCTCCCGGATTGCTTAGTGAGGCACGAAACAGATCGGCCAGATCTTCGACGGCACTCTCAGCAGCAGCGGGATCAGTCCGCGTGAGTGCTGCAATGGTGTTCATGCTGTTGAACAGAAAATGCGGCCTGATGCGTGCCTGCAAAGCGGTAATTCTTGATTCCGCTTCACGTTCCACATTGGTGCGCCACTGATGGGTGACGTAGTAATAGCGCAGCACGCCGCCTGCAACCAGAATGCTCAGCAGCAGATTGCGGGACAAAAACTCAAAGCGCGTAACCGGCAAGACACCGCTGATGTCGACCAGCCGTGTTGCCGAAAAATATTGCCCGAACTGAATAACGAGCTCCGACACAACAGCAACGCATGCGACTACCAAACCAATCGCAAAGGCCGTAGCAACCGGTATCGAACGGCGCGCCAGTATCGGGCGTACCAGTGTCAGCACACAGGCACTGGTCAGGGTCATCCAGAGTATCAGCAGGGAACTGCGCGCCAGGTCGACAAAGAACTCAGTGCCGGTGCCGCCACGCGCGACGGACAGTGCCAGCGCCACAAGTTCGGTGATCAGCACCAGTGCAATAACCGCACTGGCGGAACTGAAATCAGGCAGGTAGCAACTGTCAGTGACGGACTGGTCAGCAGCAGACCGGTCGGGAGCGGATGACTCCGTTACCGACGTTAGCGGCTTAGCCGCCACACCACTCGTCGACGGCGCGGGCGGCTTTGATGCGCTCGGCGTCGATCTCCGCGTCTTCCAGATAGACGCGCTCGCCGGCATCATTGCTCTTGTACAGCCGGTTGGCCTGCGCGTAGCGGTTCAGTCGCTGACGGGCAAGATCGCAATTGGCGGCCCGTTCCTCGGCTTTACGCGCGGCATCGTCAGCCTCATCGGATGACTGTTTCTCTGCGGTCAGCGAATCCACCATGTCGCGAGCACGCGATTCCTTTTCAGCGTTCTCACGGTTAGCTGCGATCGCAGCCGGATTGGTCAGGCGGATCTGCAACGGCATTACATCCAGCGGGCTCTCGCCTTCACCTTGCTGCATCGGCGGACGATCGGTAAACGCAACGTTGCCCTCGTCATCGACAGACTTGTAGACGGTCTGAGCGACGGCTCCGGTGGCAAACCCTGCGCTGACCAGTAAAACGGCGAGCGCGATGACTGACTTCAATCCGTGCATGGTTATCTCCCACTAGCTGCACGAGCCACCGCACGGGGCGGGGCAATACGGGCCTATCCCGCATGGCAGCTATTATCGGCGGGGCTGCGTTGCACAACCTTGACGCGCTTCACAGACCAGTAAACATATGACCTGACCGGATGCGGGCGTGAAACCGGTATTTCGGGGCATTTAACGGCTATTTGGCGCGATTTTCGCGAAATTACACCCTTAGTACAGAAAAGGGCCGCGATCAGAGAT
>JABDLC010000032.1 GCA_013001905.1 Gammaproteobacteria bacterium
AAACAGGAGCCCGCGCCGCCGGCACCGGCCCAAGCTGCGTCCAATGCCCCGTCCGCAGCACCGACGCCGGCGAGTGGCCAATTGCCGCCGATCAATGAAAAGTCCTTTGCCGCCGCGCATGCCAGCCCATCGGTCAGAAAATTCGCGCGCGAACTGGGCGTGGATCTGGGCCGCGTGCAAGGCAGCGGCGAGAAGCAGCGCATTACGAAGGATGACGTCAAACAATTTGTGAAGTCGGTAATGAGCGGGCAGGCCGCTGCGCCGGCGGGCGCGGCGTTACCGGAAGTGCCGCAGGTTGATTTCAGCAAGTTCGGCCCGGTCGAGGAAAAGCCGCTTGGCCGTATTCAGAAAATTTCGGGTAAGCGGTTACATGCAAGCTGGGTCAATATCCCGCACGTCACGCAGAACGATGAAGCTGACATCACCGAAATGGAATCTCGGCGCCAGTCACTGAAAGAGCAGGCGGCGAAAGAAGGCGTCAAACTGACGCCGCTGGCATTCGCGATCCGTGCCGTCGTGCAGACGCTGAAGGAATTTCCCGTCTTCAACACCTCAATGGGGCCGGATGGTAAATCGCTGATCTGGAAAAACTACGTGCACATCGGTTTCGCGGCAGATACGCCCAACGGTCTGGTCGTGCCCGTCATTCGCGATGCTGACCAGAAGAGCCTGTTCACCATCGCCGGCGAACTGGGTGAACTCAGTGGCCGCGCCCGGGAAGGCAAGCTGAAACCGGACGAGATGCAGGGTGGAACATTCACCGTGTCGAGCCTGGGCGGCATCGGCGGTACTGCGTTTACGCCGATTATTAATGCGCCTGAGGTGGCGATTCTGGGTATGCCCCGGTCAAAAATGCAGCCGGTCTGGAACGGCTCGGAATTTGAACCGCGCCTGATTCAGCCGCTGTGCCTGTCGTACGATCACCGCGTCATCGACGGGGCGACCGGTGTCCGCTTTACCACCTATCTGGCTCAGCGACTCGGCGATGCCGCCGGACTGATCGGACGGCGCCGCGATGACTGATGTAATTGAAGTCAAGGTTCCGGATATCGGCGACTTCGATGCAGTCGACGTTATTGAAGTGCATATCAGCCCCGGCGATACGCTGGAGGCGGAAGATTCCGTCATCACGCTTGAAAGCGACAAAGCGGCCATGGACGTGCCGACCACACAGGCGGGTAAAGTCGTCGAAGTTCTGGTGGCCGAGGGCGACAAAGTGTCAGAGGGCACGGTGATCGCGCGACTGGAAGCCGACGCAAAAGCTGACACTGCAGCCGATACTGCCGGCGACGAGTCCGACGCTGCTGCTGCCGACGCCGCGGATGACGAACAACCCGCTGCCGAATCATCTTCGGAATCATCAGCGGAGTCATCGGCTGACAAAAAAGCCGGGAGTAAGAGTTCTGCGGCCGCAGCGATTCCCGCCGGGAGTTACAGCGGCAAGGTGGATCAGGAAACCGGTTTGCTCGTGCTGGGCGCAGGCCCGGGCGGCTACACGGCAGCGTTCCGCGCGGCCGACCTCGGGATGGATGTAACGCTGGTTGAACGCTGGCCGTCTCTGGGTGGTGTGTGTCTGAATGTCGGCTGTATCCCGTCCAAAGCCCTGCTGCATGCGGCGAAAGTGATCGACGAAGCGCATGAGATGGCGGAATTCGGGGTGAGTTTCGGCGCGCCGAAGATTGATACCAACAAGCTGCGAGACTGGAAACAAAGTGTCGTGGAGCGGCTGACCGGCGGGCTCAGTGGCCTGGCGAAGCAGCGCAAGGTAAACGTGGTGCAGGGCACAGGCCGCTTCGTGTCACCGCATCATGTTGAAATCGACAATGACGGTGCGACGCAGGTCATCGCGTTTCAGCAGTGCATTATTGCAGCCGGTTCCGAGCCGGCCATGATTCCGGGCCTGCCCGGCGATTCGCGGGTAATGGACTCGACGAGTGCGCTTGAGTTGCAGGATATGCCGGAACGCTTGCTGGTCATCGGTGGCGGCATCATCGGGCTGGAAATGGCTACGGTGTATGAGGCGCTGGGCGTCAAAGTATCCGTGGTCGAGTTAACCAAAACGCTGGTGCCGGATTGTGATCCGGATCTGGTGCGGCCTCTGGAGAAGCGCATAAAAGGTCGCTATGAAGCGATTATGAAAGGCGTTGGCGTGACAGCGGTCGAAGCCGAGGCCGATGGCCTCCGGGTCAGCTTCGAAGGTAAAGATGCGCCGGAGCCGCAGCTGTATGACAAAGTACTGGTTGCGGTGGGACGTTCTGCAAACGGAGGCAAGATCGGTGCAGACAAGGCGGGCGTTGACGTAAGCGACCGCGGCATCATTTCCGTCGACAATCAGATGCGTACCAATGTCGGGCACATTTTTGCCATCGGCGACATCGTCGGTCAGCCGATGCTGGCTCACAAGGCGGTGCACGAAGGCAAGGTTGCGGCTGAGGTTGCTGCCGGCGAGAAGTCATACTTCGATGCGCGCGTTATACCCGGTGTGGCCTACACCGATCCGGAAATCGCCTGGGTCGGCGTTACGGAAACACAGGCGAAAGCAGACGGGCGGGCCATAGAAACCGGCAAGTTTCCCTGGGCAGCCAGCGGCAGATCGTTGTCGGTGGGTCGTGATGAGGGCATGACGAAGCTGATCATCGACAAAGAAACGCACAAAGTTGTCGGCGGCGGAATTGTCGGGCCAAATGCCGGTGAATTGATCGCGGAGGTCGGCCTGGCGATCGAAATGGGTTGTGATGCTTCCGACATAGGGCTGACCATCCATGCGCATCCGACGTTATCAGAAACGGTCGGCATGGCCGCCGAGGCCTGGGAAGGCACACTCACCGATCTTTACATTCCGAAAGGAAAAAAATAACGGTTTCAAAATCGTGGATTCATCGCGCCCCAACGAATAGAAAACGAATAAAAAAGGAACCGAAATCATGACCAGTCTGTTTCGCTACGCACTTGTGACCGCTGTTGCAGCGGGCATCTGCAGCATGCCTGCAGCCGCGCAGGACGACTCGGCTGAAGCCCAGCCCCGGGATCTGCGTGCCTACTACATCAAGGATGGTCTGAAGCTGTCTGCCTACGACAGCGTGCTGCTCGACTCGCTCGGGCTTGAAGATGCGCGAGTGTTGCCACCGCCGTGGGTGCAGGGCGATGCGCGGAGTCCGACAAAGTGGCGCCTTACGGAAAAAGACAAAAACTGGTTACGTAACAGCTACCGCACCATCGTTGGTGAGGCAATTGCCGCGGATGGCGGGCCTGCAATCGTCAGCCAACCGGGTCCGGGTGTATTGATTGTTGATATCGAGATCGTAGGCATCATGCCGTACGCCCGTCGCGGTGAAAAAGTCACGACCAAAGGCTTCGGCGAGGCTTTGGTGCAGGCGCAGTTCCGTGACGGCGCGACTAAGGAGCTGCTCGCCGTGTTTGAGGGCTGGCAGGACGTGGGTACCGAGTATCGGGAAAACAGCCGCCTGAATAACGAAAACAATATTCGTGCGTTGTTTCGGATGTGGGGCAGCCGGTTGCGGGGTTTACTTGACGAATAGGCGCTCCGCGGCGGCCGTTAGCTGTCGCTGTAAACCTTTTTGCGGTACTCGCAGAGGTCTTCGATAACGCAGGCTGAACACGAAGGTTTGCGGGCCTTACAGGTGTATCGGCCGTGCAGTATGAGCAGATGATGCGCGTCGAGCTTGTATTCGTCAGGCACAAATTTCAGTAGTTTCTTTTCCACCTCCAGCACCGTTTTGCCCGGTGCAATCCGGGTGCGGTTGCTGACCCGGAAGATGTGCGTGTCGACCGCGATCGTCGGCTGGCCGAAAGCCGTGTTGAGTATCACGTTGGCGGTCTTGCGCCCCACGCCCGGCAGGGCTTCCAGATCGGCCCGGTTGTCCGGGACTTCGCTGTTGTGTTGTTCGATCAGGATGGCGCACGTCTTGATGACATTTTTGGCTTTGCTGTTATACAGCCCGATCGTCTTGATGTACTCGCTGAGGCCGTCGACGCCGAGGGCGAGAATGTCCTCCGGTGTGTTGGCTACCGGGTAGAGTTTGGCGGTGGCCTTGTTCACGCCGACGTCAGTGGCCTGCGCCGACAGGATGACCGCAATCAGAAGCTCAAAAGCGCTGCTGTAGTTGAGCTCGGTTTC
>JABDLC010000118.1 GCA_013001905.1 Gammaproteobacteria bacterium
AGTCGTGCAAGACGTTGGTACTGAGTCTGTCGAGGGTGCGCCTGATGCGCCAGCGACCGAGTCGAATTGTAACGATGCGCGCCACGTAGCTGCTTGCTGAGCGCAGCACCAGGGTTAGCAGCAACGCCCCGGCAATCGTGAATATGAAGACCGCCGGTCCTGTTGAGGTGATGCTGGTCGGTACCTCGGCCTCAGCGGCAAAGGTCGGCAGGGCGGCGAGCGGCAGGCTTGTGAGAAGATTGGTCACGGGTCGGAACATGACGCTGAGCGTAATATGCGGCGTGCGCCCGGGGCTTCGAAGCAGGTCACGTTTTGCGCTATTGACAGGGGTCTTTCGTCAAGCTGCGTATTGTTGCAATTGCAGATGTTAAACTGGCAGAACCGATGCCGAGCGAGACAGTGCGATGCCGGGTGGCCTCATTTTTTTGCTGATCATGATTGCGCTGATTGTCATTTATACGATCGCCAAGGTGCTTCAATACATGCGAGAAAGCGACCGGCAGTGGCGCGAGGTAGACAAGAGCAAATTGAAAAAATGGGAGGAGGATGACGAGTGGTAGGGAACGCTCCGCGTCCTGTGGCGGCAGCAATGCCGGGTTCCGCTCCGCAAAGAGCAAGTTCATATTAGTTCCTGATCCGGTATTTCGATTACACTGGCTGTCGGTAGCGAGCGGCCGGTACCGAGTGCTTGCCGCGTAAACCAAAATATTGCAGGTTAGTCGTATGTACACATCGAGGCCGCTAGTGTCCCTGGTATTCGTTGCCGTAGTCCTGAGCAGTTTGTTGCTTTATGGCTGCGGCTCGGATCAGACTGGTGATGCAGTCCGCAGTCAGACTGAGGCGGCCGGAACGGGACCGAACGGCAATAACCGGGGCGATATTCAGGCTGACGCCCAGGAGCGCGAGATCATTGCGGAAAACATGCCGTACGCAGAAGTCGGTGACGAACTCGTTTACGGTTATTTCGTCGCGCCGGCAGATATGTTCGAGCCGCTGCCTGCGGTCATCATGATTCACGAATGGTGGGGGCTGGACGAAAACGTTCGTGCCAAAGCGGACCGGCTGGCCGCCGCCGGATATATCGTATTTGCCATTGACCTGTTCGGCGGCGAGACGGCAACGACGCCGTCAGGGGCACGCGCCCTGATGCTGTCGGTCGTTGAGGACCCGGATTCAGCAAGCGAGAAGCTGCGCAGTGCCTACCAGTTCGTCAGTGAGACCGCTGGTGCTCCCGCCGTTGCCACGATGGGCTGGCGGTTTGGGGGTACGTGGGCGCTGAATACGGCGCTGCTGCTGCCTGGTGATATCGGCGCTGTAGTCATCTATTACGCCCAGGTTACAACCGATGAGGCGAAGTTGAGTTTGATCAGTGCCCCTGTGCTGGGTCTGTTTGCGGGCGACGACGCCAGTGTAAACAGAGACTCGGTCGAAGCATTCCGGAGTGCGTTGCAGCGCCTGCAAAAAGATTTTGACATTCACATTTACGACGGTGTCCGCCAGGGGTTCGCCAATGAGGATGCGACGAATTACGACAGGGAAGCGGCCGATGACGCATGGCAACGAACGCTTCAGTTTCTGCAGCGCCACCTTGACCGTCAATCCGATGCGGCTGGGCGTTCCTGATCCACACTCGCCGCGCATACCAGGCGCAGCGGTAGTGCAGTGCTGGTGATGCGCATTGTCGTCTGTTCGCCAGCGGTGCAGCGCAATGCAACCTGGGCATTGGCGACACCATGAAGTAACAGGGTTGCCCCGTCCTCGGCGCTGCCAACAACGCAGAAATTACCAGCGGTTATCGGTGCTATCTGCTCGGCGGCAACGTCGATGACTGCCAGAAACGCAGCATTGCCATCATGCGGTACATGGCGGTAGTGGGTATCGGAAATGCCGACACTGAGCGATGCTGCGGCAGCATTTGCACAACTAAAATCTACCCGCAATGAAAACGTCAGGGATGGCGTGTGGATTTTCCGCTCGCCGGCTGCATGTGGGGCGATTTGCGTGACAGCCTCGAGTGCCTGTACCGTAAGTTTGTCCGTTGCACCGGGCAGGAGGGGTATCCCGCCAAGCCCGGCTGCGAACAATATCGGCGCTAATAATCCATTCATAGAGGCAAGGCTACGATAGCGCGGCGCAAAATCAAGGATTTCCGGAGCGTGAGTTGATCAAGAGTGTTGTGGATTGGACGTATAAAGCGGCCCGCCGGCTGGTGGTCGGCGTGGTGGGCGCTACGGTCCTGCTCATCGGCGTAGTCATGCTGGTAACGCCTGGTCCGGCCATCGTCGTGATTCCGGTCGGACTCGCGATCCTGAGCATAGAGTTCACCTGGGCGCGACTGTGGCTCAGGCGACTGCGCGAGTCGATCAGCAGCCGAAACTCGAATGACCTCGCGCAGCGTGCTGAAGATCATCAGCGACGTGCAGAGAAATAAGAGGCGTCAGCCGCTAAAAAGAACGGGCGCCGGAGAACTGAAATCATGAGATGAATCAGCGGGCCGATCCGACACGGAACGGTCTCCGGCGCCCGAAACAAAACGGCAAGGGGGTGCCGCCGAGCCATCCTGGCTCTTTAAGCTGAAATCCTCTTCAGCTTGTCCGGTGCCGCGTGCGAGGCTGTCAGGGGGGGGAGAAGCCTCGCCCGCAATGCACCGGTGATACCGGCAGGCGCTTAGTCAGCGCTTACCGTTAACTTGGATGTGCGGTCTGCCAACTGGATATCAAGTCCGAGCACGGTGTCACGCGCAATGGCCGCAGCAGCGTCTGCCGCAGTCTCTGCATTGGCTGCGCGTGCGCCAGCGATCGTAACCGCCAGCGTTTCAGAGGGTGTGACGGCTGCGACCCGGTCTGCTGCGGGCTCCGCGGCAAACGCCGAGCCGGCGGCAAATGTGACGCCGACCAAAACAACCAGCGCGCCAAGTAAGGCGAGTCCGGATTCAATGTTCTTAGCTTTCATTAGTCTGTCCTTAGTGGTGTAACAAGCAGCGTCCGCTGCCGGTAATGTCAATTCAGTGTTCGTGCCCCTGGCCGTGGGTCGTAACGGCTCTGGCCTCTTTAATGCATAAGCCGTGCCAACTTTGAAAACAGCATTAAATCAATGCCTTAGCAGAGAATCGTGGGTAACGGAAATCCGTAAATAACGAGAAGTCGTAAGATACTTTACGGAATTTCGTATATGATGCGCCGATGATTACCCAGGACGACTATCAGTGGCTGTTCAGAAAGGCCCCGGTAATGGCGACCTCGATCGCCGAAGACGGCGTTTACCTGGACGTCAATGACGCGATGCTCCAGCGTCTGGGCTTTCAGCGTGACGAAATGGTGGGCCACAAGCCCGAGGAATTTACGACGCCAGAGACGGCGTTACGCGTCAAGAACGAGTTGCGCCCGGCGTTGCGCCGCACCGGGAAACTTGAAAACAAGCCGGTCAGCCTGGTCGCGCGTTCGGGCGAGGTCGTCGAGTGTGTGACCAATGCACTGGTCGAATACGATCGCGCGGGTGAATTCCTGCGCACGGTGGCGATGTACTCGGAGATTTCGGACGAGGCGAAAGTCAATTTCCGATACCGCACCCTGTACCGTGAGACGCCGGCGATGTTGCACACGGTTGATGCAGAAGGCCACCTTGTGACAGTGACCGATCACTGGCTGCAGAAACTCGGCTACACGCGTGATGAGGTGATCGGGCGGCCGATCACGGATTTCTTCAGCAGCGCCGATCGTCGCCTGTACGTGGAGGGTCGGCTACGGCAGTTGATCAAGGAGGGCGCGTTCACCAACCTCAAGCGCCAGATGGTAGCCAAGGATGGGCAGGTCATCGATCTCGTCATGTCGGCAATCGCACACAAAGACGAGAAGGGTAACGTTGACCACATGCTGGTCGCCTCCAAAGACGTGACCGAAAGGAATCGCGCCGAGCGCAAGTTGCGGCAGACCCTCGCAGAAAACGCACGTTTGCGTGATGAACTGGAGCGCGAACGCGATTACCTGCGTGAGGAAGTCAATGTCGCGATGAATTTCGGGCGTATCGTCGGCACGAGCCCGGCACTGCGGCGCATGCTGAATCGCATTGAAGCCGTCGCGGAAACGCCGGCCAATGTGCTTGTGCAAGGCGAATCAGGCGTGGGCAAGGAGCTGGTTGCCCATGCCTTGCATCTGCGCAGTCCGCGCGCTGCCGGACCGCTGGTCAAGGTGAATTGTGCTTCGATTCCGAAGGAGCTGTTTGAAAGCGAATTCTTCGGCCACGTGAAGGGCGCTTTCACCGGCGCGCACCGGGATCGCATTGGACGCTTTCAACTGGCTGATGGCGGTACGATCTTCCTCGATGAAATCAGCGAAATTCCGCTGGAACTGCAGGGCAAGCTGCTGCGTGTCTTACAGGAGAGTGAGTTTGAACGCGTTGGCGACGACATTACACGGTCGGTCGACGTGCGCGTCATTGCGGCGACCAACAGGAATCTCGAGCAGCTGATCGTTGCGGGCGAGTTTCGCGAAGACCTGTTCTACCGCTTGAGCGTGTTTCCGATAGAGGTACCACCACTGCGGGAACGCGGCGAAGATATTGTCCAGCTGGCACAGCATTTCCTCGAACAAACCTGCCAGGATTTTGGTCGCGACCTGCTGACGCTGACGCGCGCGCAGACCGAACATCTGCGAGCCTATCCGTGGCCGGGCAATATCCGCGAACTGAAAAACGTGATCGAGCGCGCGGTCATACTGTCGCAGGGCAAGGTGCTGCGACTTGATCTGTCGATGCCCGGCCTCGAACCGGAGGGTGGCGAATCCGTGGTACACGAGCCGGAAGCAGCAGTCGTCATGACCGAGCAACAAATAAAGGACCTGCAGAAAACGAATATCATCAAGGCAATGAAACTGGCGGGCTGGCGCGTATCGGGCAAGGGTGGCGCCGCTGAACTGCTGGGCTTGCGCCCGACGACTTTGGCCGACCGGCTGCGCACCTACAATATCAAGCGGCCGGCGCGGTCGCAGTGACTACCCCGGGTACAACGTGAAGCGAGACGTCGTCAACAGAATAGCGATTACCGGGGTTTTTCTGGCACTGGTCTATGGCCTTTACGCGCTGCCGTTCGCCGACTGGATCGAGTGGGTCGTCGGCTGGGCGCAGCAACATCCTGTTGTCGGCCCGGTGGCCTATCTCGTCATTGTCGTGATTGCGACCGTGCTGTTTGTTCCAGGATCCGTCTCGATGATGGTCGCCGGCTACCTGTTTGGCCTGGTGTCCGGCATTGTGGTGGCCGCCATCGGC
Source organism: Gammaproteobacteria bacterium (assembly GCA_013001905.1). Lineage (GTDB taxonomy): Bacteria > Pseudomonadota > Gammaproteobacteria > Steroidobacterales. Next base: position 5,263 of record JABDLC010000118.1, read on the forward strand.
ATTGCTGTCGGCGCGCAGTGCGCGTTCCTGGCGGGGCGCAAGGGCGCCCGACACTGGGTGGAAGAGCGGGTGTCGGGCAATCCGCGACTGCAGGCCATCGAAAAAGGGCTGCACGAAGAGGCTTTCCTGATCGTCGTGTTGACGCGCCTGTCACTCGTCATCCCGTTTAACGTGCTGAACTACGCTTACGGAATTACGTCGGTGCGACCAAGGGTTCACCTGTTTGCGACAACACTCGGCATGCTGCCGGCCGTGGTCCTTTATGTGTACCTTGGCACCCTGGCGCGTGATCTCGGTCAGATACTGTCAGGTGAGGCGACGCCGTCCGAGCTCGGCTACTGGATAGCGGCGGCCGGCATCAGCGCGATCGTCATCCTGACCTGGGCCATTCACCGCGCGGCAAGCCGTGCGCTAAAACGTCATTTACAGCCACTGGATTCAACGAATGCAGAATAGACTCGCCGCGGCAGAACCATGCGTTTAAGCACTTCGATGGTGATAATGCTGCTGTGCTTGCCTGCATTGAGCGGGGCCGTCGCAGACGATAACGAGCTGCCCGCGAATATTCGCAGCGTCTTGCAGGTGCGAAAATTACCGGCCGAATCACTGAGTGTTTACGTCGAAGATCTGCAGACCGGCGAGGTGCTGTTGCGGTGGCGGGATGACGAACCGCGTAACCCGGCCTCGACGGTCAAACTGCTGACCACGCTGGTGGCGCTCGACACGTTGGGGCCCGCCTACCGCTGGAAAACCGAGGTGTATGCAAACGGCGAGATTATTGGTGACAAGCTCGAAGGCGATTTGCTGTTGAAAGGCTACGGTGATCCGTTCCTGGTGACCGAGCGCGTATGGCAGTTGCTGCGCAATATTCGCCAGGCGGGTATCCGCGAAATTACGGGCGACCTGCTGA